>DATNMI010000528.1:0-4598 GCA_035602375.1 Nitrospiria bacterium
GGCTATCTGATCGATCAATTCTTGAATACCGCAACCAACAAGAGAAAAGATAAATGGGGTGGTAGTGTCGAAAACCGCATCCGGTTTGCTTTGACCGTTGCCTCCCGTGTTGCGTCGGCGATAGGCGCTGATCGCTTGGGAATCCGACTCTCTCCCTACGGGGCATTTAACGCCATGGCGATCGATCCGGAGATGGAAGATCTTTTTGAAAAGCTGGCGGGGAAGCTTCAGGAGACGGGACTGGTCTATATTCATCTAGTTGACCATAGTTCAATGGGGGCTCCGGAAGTGAAACCGAGGACCAAGGAGAAGATCCGGAAAGCCTTTAAAAACACCCTCATTCTCTCAGGGGGTTATGATGACAAACGAGCCGAGTCCGACCTCAATGAAAAACGGGGCGATCTGATCGCCTTTGGACGCCCTTTTATTTCCAACCCAAACCTGATAACAGCTTTGAAAAAAGGGCTTGCACTGACGCCAGCCGATTTCAATACTTTCTATACGCCGGGCGAAAAAGGGTATACCGATTATCCTGCCAGAAGCTGATAGAAAGTCTCTTATTTCTCTGGTTCATTAAAACGGGCCAGGCTTTTATTTAAAGCCTGGCCCGTTTTATTTCATAACGGAGGAGAAACAGCAGACGGAAATTTCCTGTAACCCTCAGGTCCCCCGTTCTAGATTTAAATCAACATTACAATTGGCATTCCTTTAGAGTTGGTCCTTTTCCTGCAACAGCAATATATTGTGAAGGAGTAATTATTTAACTTGGGTCATCAGGGGTTTTAGCTCTTGCCGCTATTTTTCCTATTCTCCAATCTGCTTGACACGGTCATGCGTCTGGGAGGATCATTTATGGGCGGCCAAAATAAACAGGTGTCAAGGGAGAAGACCATGAAAAATTTTAAAATTATTGCCTATGTTACTGGGGATGATGAAGTGTACCAGGTAGTGGACGACGGGGGAAACGAATATTGCCGGAATGCTTCAGGGACGATAGAGACTTTAGCGGATTTTTCAAAGGCAGAGAGTCTTTATTTTAAGCTGACCGGTAGTCACAAAGATGATGCTGACGAACGGATTGAAAATTCACAGGAGCAAAATTCTTTTCGGATTTTCGGAAAAGATTAAATGTGTGCGCGGCGGCAGGCATATCGCGAACGGTCAACGGGTCATCCTGGAACCATAACGCCAGAAATTTCCATATTATGAGATTAAACCCTAATTAGGGAAATCAAAGGTTATGATCGTTTTTCTTCCTCGACCGCTACCCATACCTGACCCTGACGAACTTCTACGGGATAGGTGCGTACCGATTCTTCAGGTGCAGAGGTACAGACACCTTTAATCACGTCAAAAGGATTCCCGTGCCAGGGACAGAGAAGTTGTCCTTCAATTATTGTGCCTTTTACGAGTGGCGCCCCGCGTAGCGTGCAAAAGCTGTCGAGCGCGCGAAAATCACCTTCCACATTAACAACCAGAACTTTTCGCTGGCCAATTTGCACTACTTTTCCGGTTCCTTCGGGAATATCTTCAATAGATGCTGCTGCTTGAAACATAACTGTGCTCCCCTGATCAAATGGTTCGCTACGTTTGGAGACCCGCTGGTATTTCTCGATCTCCTAATCATGGGGTAACGGCGTAAATCAAGGCTTCCCCCAGTCAAGATCATCGTTGATGAATTATAGGCCTTTCAGTCGTAGACCTGCAACATTTTGCTCTAAAAGAATTGTTCTCTTGCTCTGGCCCTCAGCCTTGTGCTTTTTCTTTGGATCTCGATAAATACAGATCCCTGAAAACGATTCAAAATATTCCGATTGTTTCTCCCTGAGAAGCTTTGAAAATGATGAAGCTTTACCCTGCCAAAAAACGTCTTCTTGATCCGCCGTGACGCCGCTTGCGGATTTCTGGGAAACCGCCGGATTTTGTCGCTTCTTACCCAAAAGTCTCCTGACCCTATCGGAGTGAAATCCTTAAATGCTTGATTATTAAAGATTAAAGTCTTTGTTGTCAAAGCACAAAAGTTGCATTTACCTAAGGTTCATTAATGGAGGTGCATGAACCATGGTTAAGTTAAAGCAGATTATGACGAAAAATCCGGTGAAAATTGATTCAAAAAAGACTGTCCGGGAAGCCGTTAACCTTTTAACCGAGAAAAAACTCGGAAGCCTCATGGTTTGCCGGGGAGAAGAAATTATCGGAATTCTGGAGGAGAGCAGTATCGTCCGGAATGTGGTGGCCAGAGATCTGAATCCCTATGTGGTCAAGGTTGAAGAGGTGATGTCGGATTTTCAGGTGATCGATGAGGAAAAGAGCGACGATGAAGCAAGCGAAATGATGCAGCAGAGCCGGGTTCGGCATCTGGCGGTCTCTTCCGATTCTAAAATCGTCGGAATTGTTTCAATGCAGGACCTGATCCGGCCGGTCTATTCAGGCAAGTCGTTCTGGGCCTGACGAAAATCTATTTCTGTTCTTTCTGCGCTTCCGAAACCAGATCATCATTGGGAACAATATGAAGTTCCACCCGGCGGTTTTGCGCCCGGCCTTCCACCGTGGCGTTGTCCCCGAGGGGATTTTCGCTTCCAAAGCCTTTGGCTGTTATCCGGGCCGATTTAATGCCATTGTCAACGAGGAAAAACCGGACGGACTCCGCCCTTTTTTCAGAGAGTTCCTCGTTATGTTTCTGCTTACCGGTGTTGTCCGTATATCCGGCTACCGTCATGTCGGTTTTCGGGTACCTTTTAAGAACATCGGCGATTTTGGCGAGCGAACCTTTGGATTCGGTTTTTAACTCGGCTTTATCCACGTCAAAGAGAACTTTATCCCGCATCGTTACGAGAATTCCATCCTGGGTTCTCCGGGTTTCGGCCACTTTCTCCAGTTCAGCCGCCTGTTTGTCCATGTAATTTCCGATCAGGCCTCCGCCGAGCGCGCCGACAACCCCCCCGATCAGAGCCCCCTGGCCGGCCTTCCCGCCCCTGCTTCCTAACAGGCCTCCCAGCGCCGCGCCTCCCAAGGCTCCCGTCAAAGCCCCTTTTTGGGTCCGCGTCTGTTCGCCCTCTGTCGCGCAACCGGTTATCAAAGTCATGAACAGGAGATAGGTGAAACAGGCCTTCAGATGTTTCATTTTGCGTTGCCTCCGAATTCAGTTCTCATCCTGGATTTCTTGAGCATGTGGAGCGTCAGGTAAAGCCCAAAATAGGTTAAAAGAGCAAAAATAACGCCAAGCACGGTTGTCCCGAGAAAAAAAGGAACCAGGTAGGGTTTAAAACTGACCAAAAAATCAAAGAAGGTCACATTCTTCCAGACGATTTCAGGAAAAGTTCCGCCGTAAATAATCACGCCAAACCATGTGCTGACGCCATAAAGGGGGGCGAATGTCCAGGGGTTGTTTACCAGCGCGCCCATCAGAAGGGGAACGACATTCAGGCGGAACAGCCAGGCAAAAAGAATTACCATAATCGTGTGAAACCCGATTAAAGGGGAAAAGGCAATAAAAACGCCAAGGGCAAAAGCCGCGGCAATCTTGCGCGGAGAATCATCAAGAGACCAGAGGTCCTTGAGCCTGAATTTCGGAATTTTTTTTAATCTGTTTTTAATTTGTTGAAAAATTTGAGGGAACTCTCTCTTTATTAGAATCAGGATGATCTTGATTTAAAATGTTCAAACCCGGAGGCCGAAATCCGGACCAGTTTTCCAGATTCGTTCAGGTATCGAATCCCGCTCTTTCGGGTCAATTTCCCGATGAGCGTAGCTGACAGAATTTTCCGTTTGATCAGGCTTTTAACCCGATTTATTGTAGCCGATGAGACCGAAAATAACAATTCAAAATCTTCGCCGCCCGTCAGGGCGATTTCCACCGGACTTTTCCCGGTTTTCCTTCCATAGTCTATCAAAGCGGGGGAGAGGGGGAGGCTGGGAAGCAAAATGTCGGCACCCAGGGCGGACGCTTCGGTGAAGTTTTGCAGGTCAACCGCAAGGCCATCTGATATATCCATCATACCGGTTGCCAGGCCTTTCTGGTTTAAGAGGCTCCCTTCACGGAGACGGGGAGAAGGATAAAGCTGGCGCCGGACCAGGTAGTTCACTCCCTGGGTTCCCTCTTTTCCTTTTCTCTTTTCCCGCTGAAGGATTTCAAGCCCAGCCCGGGCGTCTCCCAGGGTTCCCGTTACAAAAAGAAAATTTTCCGCCGAAGCGCCGCTTCTTAGAACGGCGCCGTTCTTTCCGGTTTCTCCGATCAGGGTCAGGCAAAGAAAGAGGTTCGGGGCTTCCGTCAGGTCCCCTCCCGCAAGAGAGATCCCGGTCTCCTTTTCCAGAAGAGAAAGTCCTTTGAAAATCTGCTCAATCTGGGCAAGCGAAGTGGAGGGGGGGAATCCGAGGGTCAGAAGGTAGTACCGGGGCGTGGCGCCCATTGCCGCTATGTCGCTCAGATTGGCGGCGAGCGCCTTGTACCCGGCCTGCCGGTAACCGGCCCATTCCAGGTGAAAATCGATCCCTTCTACAAGGGTGTCGGTGGTCCAGACGAGGTCTTTTCCGGGAGACGGCCTGATCACGGCGGCGTCGTCTCCCGGGCCTGTCAGAATGCCCCGGCCAGGTTTTCC
>DATNMI010000469.1:0-3320 GCA_035602375.1 Nitrospiria bacterium
TTTTTCTTCTCAAGGTAATTTCGGAGGGACGTTTTTAGCCCGCTGAAGCTAAAATCGCAGGAATCTCTCGATAGCAATGCCCTTGGAAAGACAACCTCTCCGGGATCCTGCCCTTCGGCAAGCCGGTCGATGACTGGTCCGCCGGGATAACCGAGATTGAGCATCTTGGCCCCCTTGTCAAACGCCTCACCTGCGGCATCATCAATCGACCTCCCCAGCAGGGTATATTTTCCGGCCCTTTCAACCTTGTAAAGCTCGGTATGGCCGCCCGACACCACCAGAGCGATAAAGGGAAAGTCAGGATGATCTTTCTCAAGAAAAATGGAATGAATATGGCCTTCCAGGTGGTGTACGGCCACCAGAGGAACATCGAGCGCATAGGCCAGCGCCTTTCCAAATGAGACCCCCACCAGCAACGCCCCTACGAGGCCCGGCCCAAATGTTACCGCAACGCCCTGAATCTGCTCGAGGGAGATCGCCGCTTCCGCTACGGAGGCCCGAACCAGCGGCTCGACCATTTCAAGGTGCTTCCGGGAGGCCAGTTCAGGAACAACGCCGCCAAAAGGCGCATGAAGCTCCGTCTGCGTAGACAATAGATTCGATAATACGTCCCGCCCGTCTTTGAGAACGGCAACCCCGGTTTCATCACAGGAGGTTTCTATGGCCAAAATATTCATTGTTGCCCTTCGAGAAAAATTCCCTTTTTATCGGACCAGATCTGACACGGGAACCAGCCTGAGATTTTCCCGGGAAAGACCGGCCAGATAGGCTCTAAGCGCTTTAATGGTTTCCCTGCGGGGATGTCCGATGGCGATGGCATATCCGTTTTCATGAGCCAGATGGGAAAGCCGGCTGAATTGCGCGCGTATCTCCTCAGGCCTCTCCACGTCATCCAGAAACACCTGCCTTTCGGCTGAAGGAATTCCAAGTTTGACCGCCTCCGAATAGGCGATGGATCGTGAAGAGGTTCTGCTGTCCACGAAAAAAAGGTTTCTGGCCAGGATTTCTTTCAGGATCAACCGCATCTCCCCCGGATCCGACGTCGTCAGCGAACCCATATGGTTATTGACGCCGCGCACATAGGGAACCGCTTCCAGGTCCTCGCGAACCTGCTTTTTAGCCTCCCGTTCCGGCATGCTGCGTAAAATCGCGCCGATTCCCGGATTCTCATCTCCTTCCGGCTCCATAGGCAGATGAAGAAGGAGATCATGGCCGGAGCGATGCGCCTCCCTTGCAATCCTCACGGAATAAGGCTGAAACGGAAGAACGGCAAATGAAATACCGGGATGCAGCCTCTCGACTTCGGAGAATTCCCTATAACCGGCTCCAAGGTCGTCTATGATAATAGCGATTCTGTCCTTATTGCTTTCCGGGTCGGGACGAACCTCCGGGACCGGTCGAGGGCTCTCTTTTTTATTTCCATCCCGCTTTTCTTCCTGGCGGATCGAAGCCGGACCATGAACCACTCTCTCGACCTTCCTGACTGCCAGAAGGAGCAAAAGGCCGATCATTCCAGCAGCAACTGAAAGAAGGAGGAACAGACGGAATATTTTTTTCTTGTTTCGATTCAAACCAGAACTGTTTCTCTTAAAATAAAAAACACACGCTCAATCAACAGGCGTGTGTTTTTAAAAAGGAATAAAAAGAATACCGCTGCCTTTAAGCGCAGATTCCCGCTTAAACTTCAGCCATGACTTCACTTTCAATGAAGGATGGGGCGTTATCCTTTAAGACCACCTTGATCTTCTTCGATTCGCGGAACCTTCCCTTGAGAATCTCTTCAGACAAAGGATCCTCAATATTCCGCTGAATGCACCGGCGCATCGGGCGTGCGCCATAGTGAGGCTCATACCCTTCATCGACAATCCACTTCTTTACTTCCGCGGAAACCTCAAGCTCGAGACCCTTTACCGCAATCCGCTTGTTCACCTCGCCAATGAGAATCTCCACTATGCCAATCAGATGTTTCTTTTCCAGCTGATGGAAGACGACCATTTCATCAATCCTGTTCAGGAACTCCGGATTGAACGCCTTTTTGAGCTCAGCCATGATTCCATCCCTTATTTTTTTATGCTGATGGTCTTCACCCTCTTTCTGGAAACCGAGCATCGGTCCTTTTTCTACCAGACGCGCTCCGAGGTTGGAGGTCATAATCAGAACGGTATTCTTGAAATCGACTTTCCGTCCTAGGCTATCGGTGAGAACGCCATCGTCCAGTACCTGGAGAAGGATATTAAAGAGATCGGGATGCGCTTTTTCGATTTCATCAAACAGGACCACGGAATAGGGTCTGCGGCGAACCCGCTCGGTCAATTGCCCTCCTTCTTCATAGCCGACATATCCGGGAGGAGCGCCCATCAGCCTTGAACTGCTGAATTTCTCCGAATACTCCGACATGTCGATACGGATCAGCGCATCTTCGTCGTCAAACATGAATTTCGCCAGCGTGCGCGCCAACTCTGTCTTGCCGACTCCGGTAGGCCCAAGAAAGATAAACGACCCGATGGGACGCCGTTCTCCCTTGAGGCCGGCGCGGGACCTGCGAATGGCCTTGCAAACGGCGGCAATGGCCTCGTCCTGCCCGACGATTCTCTTGTGAAGCTCTTCTTCCATATGAATCAATTTTCTTGACTCTTCTTCTTCAAGACGGAAGAGCGGGATCCCGGTCATCTTGGAAACAACATACGCAACCTCTTCGCGGGTAATATTCGGCTTGTTCTTCTCCTGATTTTTCTTCCAGTCCCTCTTGGAGTCTTCCAGAAGCCTCTTCAGGCGCTCTTCCTCTTCTCTCAACCGGACCGCTTCTTCAAAATTCTGAAGTTTGATGGCCAGGTCTTTATCTTTTGAAACCCGCTTTGTTTCCGTTTCGATATTCCGGATTTCGGGAGGCTGGGAGAAGTTGATCAGCTTGGCCCTGGAACCGGCCTCATCAATCACATCGATCGCCTTATCCGGAAGGAACCTGTCGGTAATATATCTGTCGGAAAGGCGAACTGCCTCCACGACGGCATCTTCGGTAATCACAACGCCATGATGCTCTTCATAACGGTCTTTCAGACCCTGTATGATCTGGATGGTCTGGTCAGAAGTCGGCGGCGAAACGAATATCGGCTGAAACCTTCTCTTCAAGGAAGCGTCTTTTTCAATATGTTTCCGGTATTCATCCAGGGTCGTTGCCCCGATGCACTGAACTTCACCTCTCGCCAGGGCCGGTTTCAACATATTGGATGCGTCGATCGATCCTTCAGCGGCGCCGGCTCCTACAAGCGTATGGAGTTCATCGATGAAAATAATGACATTGCCCGCGTTCATGATCTCTT
>DATNMI010000532.1:0-1174 GCA_035602375.1 Nitrospiria bacterium
CGGTGGTTTGACGGATTATGGCAGGGAAAATCGCTTGCAACCACGATTGCCAGCATGACGATGTTAATATCTTCAGGTCTTTTTCTTTTTGCGAATCGGTTGCCGTCCGACATTAAACCGGATTCCCGGAAGGGCTCTGATTGAAAGAGAGATGAATTCTCGCGCCGTTATGAGGTCTGGATATTCGGCACTGCCTGGTAGAAACCGTTTTTAACAAGGACCTGAACCGGCGTGTTGAACAGGCTAGACAGGCGATCGCTTGTGAGAAGCTCTCTTTTATTTCCGTCCGCGATGACTTCCCCCTTCTTGATAAAAATCACCCTTGATATTTCAGGTGGAATCTCATGAATGTGGTGGGTCACCAGAAGGATTGTTTTTCCCTCCTGAATAAGATGACGAATCATGGCGAGATACTGAAAACAGGAATATAGATCGAGTCCGCTGGTCGGCTCATCTAAAACCAGAACTTTCGGGTCGTGAATCAGCGCGCGGCCGAGGAGAAAACGACGCTGTTCCCCCGTAGACATTTCCGAAAAAACCCGCTCTTTTAACGAATCAATCTCTATTTGTTCCATAATCTGGCTGGCCTTTTTCAACTGGGACTCGCTAAACTTCTGATGGCCGTAGGTGCCGATGCTCGAATAATAGCCGGACAAAATAATGTCGATACCTTTGACCGAACTCTGATATTCCTGCTGAAGATCGTGAGAGATAATGCCAAGCTTGTGTCGCAGGTCCCATACGTTCCAGAGCTCCTGCCCGAAAATTCGAATCGAACCTCCGGCTCCGGCATCAGGGTAGAGTTGACAGGAGAGGAGCTTTAGAAATGTCGATTTACCGGCGCCGTTCGGGCCGAGGATCACGGTATGGCACCCGACCGGGATCACAAGCGACAAATGATCAAAGACCCTTGTGTCGCCCCGGTAGACGGTAATATTTTTTATTTCAACAATATTCATTAATAAAGAATTCTAGGCAAGTTTTAAAGAAAAGACAACAAGGGAATGTTTCATCGCCCCCTATGGGCAAAATAAAGGATTTGTTGTATTGTCTAAATAAAACCGGACAGCAGCATGAACGGGGAGGGGCCTGGGTAGAAAATGACAGATCATGATACAGGTTTAACTATTGCGGAGGCCGGGCGGCTCTTACGAGAAGAGGGGTATAACGAACT
>DATNMI010000535.1:0-1367 GCA_035602375.1 Nitrospiria bacterium
ATTGATTTTGATTTCTGTCCGCGCTCTGAGTTGCCGGGCCCACTTCGCGAACTGCTGGTCCTTCTTTTCCTGGGCAAGAAGTGTTTTTATCTTGGGCGCTTCTTCCGGGAGCGATTTGATTTTTGCTTTCTGTCTTTCTTCTACTTTGAAGATATGGAATCCATAAGGAGTTTTTATGACAGGGCTGATGGCGCCGATAGGAAGTGTCATCGTAATTTCAAATCCATCGGGCATCTGTTCGGGGGTCATGACTCCCAAATCTCCCCCCCTTTCCTTGTCCGGGCTGATCGACTTCTCCATGGCCAGTTTTGAAAAATCAGCGCCTTTTAAAAGTTCTTTACGGGTCTCTTCGGCTTCCTGTTCCTCTTTGAAAAGGATCTGCCGGATTTTTACCCCTTCGCTGACCCGGTAGTCTTCAAGATGGGAATCGTAATAGGCTTTTATTTCCTGAGCGGTCGGCTCAGGCAGGCCATCGGTCATTTTTTCCTCAAGTTTCTGGATCATGAGAGAAGACCTGGTTTGCGCCAGCCAACTGGCATAAGTGAGGCCTTTGGATTTGATCATGGCCGCGAATTCTTCTTCTGAATAATCGGCCTTTGCCCTCCGGATAAACTCTTCAATATCGCGCTCTGGAAGAACGATATTTTCTTTTTTTGCCCCCTGAAGAAACAGGCGCTGCTGGATCAATTGATCAAGAAGGTCCTTTTTAAGAATTTCCAGATCCTCGGGTTTGGCGGGAAGCGGGGCTTCTTTACCGAATGCGGCCAACGCTTTCTCCAGTTCATCGGCAGAGACAACCTCCCCGCCGATGTTCGCGATGGGAGGGCTTTTTTTAGCGCACGAAGTGTATAAGAGAAGTAAAATCAAAAAGATCGCCCAGGAAAAGCGGATTGAGAGGCCGGCTTTCCGGCTGGATAGGGGAGGGCTAGACTCAGTCATCTTCTGGCGTTTGTTTTTCATTTCCCGGGGATTATTCAGGTGCGATAGATCTCCGATAATATACTACGGATCATCCGCAATTTAAAGACAAATTCGGAGCTATCCGGCGCCCTCCGCAAGGGCATGGAGATAACGGGAGATTTGAGCCAGAACGTCCTCCGACCCCGCCTCCTTTTTCAGGAGAATTTGAAAGGAATATTCCGGGATAAGGCGGACCTTGGGATCGCGGGAGAGGCGCCGGATGGCGACCGGAGAAATGTCATGGGAAGGGTGGAGGGTAAAATAGACCCCTTGGCTGTTCCGGTCGATTTGCGAAACCTTGAGCCGGCGGGAGAGGATCCGGATCTCCATGATTTTTGAAAGGGCGTCAAGCTCCGGGGGAATTGCCCCGTAACGGTCATTGATCTCTGCGAGTATTCCGGATAGAT
>DATNMI010000471.1:0-3235 GCA_035602375.1 Nitrospiria bacterium
AAGGACAGCCGGGAGATCGCTCCCGATGTAACCGGGAGGGCTTCCAATCAGTTTCGAGATGGTATGCCCTTCCGCATATTCGGAACAATCTATTTTTAGACAGGCTTTGGGGTCGTTATGAAGGGCTCTTGCCAGGGCCCGGACGGTTTCCGTCTTTCCCACCCCGCTGGGACCGGAAAAGAAAAGAGTCGCGATAGGCTTATTTTCGTTCCGAAGGCCGGTCGAAGCCCGTAACAACGCTTTGAGAATGGCGCTGACGGCCATGTCTTGGCCGATCACCTCTTCATTGAGGGTCGACGCAACATGGCTTAAGGGGTTTTTCGATTGGTCGGAAATGGAAATCGGTATGTTGGCTTCGGGTATGATATTGCTCAAGAATGGTCTCCTTTTCTCAAAACTTTACGATTTGTGACCTGTTCCTTTATTTAAAGATTACCTCGATTTGAAATATTGTCAAATTTATGGTATAAAATACCTGCTTCATAAAAATGGTGAGTGTAGCTCAAGGGTAGAGCACTGGACTGTGGCTCCAGTGGTTGGGGGTTCGAAACCCCTCACTCACCCTCTTTTCTCCCGTAATTTCCCAATCAGGAATGCGATGGGCAAGAATAAAAAGGATCACACCCCCCCTGATGAGCCCCGGTGGATAAAAGAAAACGCTATTCCCCTTTTTGTCTCCAGCAACGAGAGGGATGAGTTATTAAAAAACCGTTGTAGCCGTTGCAATCAGGTGACTGACAAACTCTACCGGATGGGAACCGCCACGATGCCGATGACGATTTGCGGCCTCTGCCGAAGTGAATTTGTCGGAGAGTAATTAAGAGTGAAGGATCAGGCTTTGCCTGGCCGGAACTCGGGGGCGCGGGGGGCATCGAGCGATCTTCGCGAGGGCCTCCCGATCTTATGGACCTTCAATTCGTTGTTTTAATCCCGTCGACCTGATATTATTTCCTTCATGAAAATCCGGTACGTTCAGGTCGCAATTCCCAAGCCGGTTGAGGGCCTGTTTCATTACGAAGTTCCCGACCGTCTGGCCTCCCTGATCAAGCCGGGCGTCAGGGTCCGGGTCCCCTTCGGGCGCCAGACTCTGGAAGGGTTCGTCATTTCCCATATTGTTCCGCCTCCACTCGACAAGATCAAAGAGATTCTTGAAGTAACAGACCCGGAACCGGAAATAACCCCCGATCTGCTAGCCCTTTCCGAGTGGATCTCCTCTTATTATCAAGCGCCCCCGGGCATGGTATTAAAAGTCCTCTCCCCTGTCCGGGCAATGAAGACAAAAACCAGGCCATTCTATAAGCTGTCCATTTCTCTTTTAGAGGCCGAAGAGACGGTCAAGAGTCTCTCCCGCGCCCCGCGCCAAGCGGAAGCCCTGGCCCGTTTTATCTCTGAAAAGACAGTCCATTGGAATGAAGAATGGGGAAATCCCGCCGCGTTAAAAGAACTTGTCCGAAAAGGAATCTTGGAAGAAGTCAGAGAGGAGGTTTTCCGGAGCCCTTATCAAGTTTCCGCGGAAAGTCCGGCCGGCAGGCCTTCTCTTACCGATGAGCAGTCTGCGGTATCCCAGGAAGTTGAAAAGGCGCTGAACGCCGGGAGCTTTCAGCCGTTTCTTCTCTATGGCATTACGGGAAGCGGAAAAACGGAAGTTTATCTCCGCGCCATGGAACATGTTCTGAACCGGGGCGGCGAAGGGATGATTCTGGTCCCTGAGATTTCTCTTACGTCGCAGATTGTTCGGCTGATCCTGGAGCGGTTTGGCAAAAAAGTGGCCCTGATTCATAGTGGATTATCGGCAGGGGAGCGGTCCGATGCCTGGAAAAAGGTAAGAAGCGGTGAAATTTCCATTGTCGTAGGAGTCCGGTCCGCCCTTTTTGCGCCGTTTGCCCGTCTCGAGCTGATCATTATCGATGAAGAGCATGACGGGGCTTACAAACAGGAGAATGACGTCCGGTACCACGCCAGGGATACGGCGCTGGTTAGAGGAAAGCAGGTCGGCGCGGTTGTTCTCCTTGGCTCCGCCACGCCTTCTCTTGAATCTTATTTTAACAGTCAAAACGGAAAGTCTAAGCTCTTGCTCCTGACCCGGAGAGTCGGTCATCGTCCGCTTCCCCGGGTCCACCTGATCAACCTTACGGAGTCGCCCCCGGTTCTCAAAGAAGGGGGAATCTCGGAACCGCTCTGCCGGGCCATTCAGGAATGCCTTTCGAAAAAAGAACAGGCGGTCCTATTTTTAAACCGGAGGGGGTTCTCCCCTTTCTTGCTCTGTTATGATTGCGGTTTTTCCCTGAAATGTCCCTATTGTACCGTGGCCCTGACGTATCATAAGAATAAGGACCGGTTTCTATGTCATTACTGCAATTTCCAGGCGCCTCCTCCCGTCGATTGTCCCTCCTGCAAGGGGAGCAAGCTCGCCTATCTTGGAAAGGGGACTGAGAAGATCGAGGAGGAGCTCGGGCAGCTCTTCCCGGAGGCCCGGATCAAAAGAATGGACAGGGACACGACCTCAAGGAAATTTGCCCATGACGATATCCTCTCTGACATGAGGGAGAGAAAAATTGATATTCTCCTGGGGACGCAGATGGTGACCAAAGGCCATGACCATCCGGGCGTAACCCTGGTCGGGGTTTTATGCGCCGACACGATTCTCAATTTTCCGGATTTCAGGGCGGCTGAGAAGACCTTTCAAACCTTGACCCAGGTGGCCGGAAGAGCCGGGAGGGGAGATGCTCCGGGAGAGGTTTATATTCAGACCTATAATCCCGACCATTACAGCATCGCTTATGCCAGCAATCAGGACTATCCCGGATTTTACGAGCGGGAGATTCTCTTCAGAAAGGAGCTGAATTATCCCCCCTATTCGCGCCTGGTTTCGCTTTTAATTTCCGGATCAAGGGAAAAACTGGTGGAGGAAAAGGCGAGGGCTGTCGGCAAGCTTCTCCATTCGATTAAAAGCCCCCGGTTTGACTGTCTTGGGCCCGCGCCAGCATCGCTCTACCGGATCAAGGGAAAATTCCGGTGGCGTTGCCTTTTGAGAGGAAAGGAGACGAAGGCGGTTCTTGATGCCGTCCGTCTTGTACAAAAGCAATGGAAGGAGATGAAGGGAAACGGCATATCGTTAGAAGTGGATGTCGATCCCCAGAACCTCCTATAATGCCTCAATCATCGGCTTGCTTAAAGCTTCATTCAATATGAGTTCTTAAATCACTCAGGGAGAGGCGGGTTCAAGAATCCGGAT
>DATNMI010000472.1:0-1169 GCA_035602375.1 Nitrospiria bacterium
GTTTTCTTCATCGGAAAGGCGGGCGCCTTCAAGCAAGAGAAATTCCGCGCTCATCCCGCTGGAGAGTACAATTTCATCCTCGATGGGAGCGCCAAGCTCGAAATGGAAAAAGCCCTTTCTCCAGCTGAGCAGGTCCCTGGCCACCCGCATAAAGTGCTGCATCAGCTCCTGTTCAATAACCTCGGCCTTGATCCCGAGATCTACGAGTATTGTTCCGATCGGTTTTCTTTTTTTCTGTTCATTTTGTATGGTCGTAGCCTGGGTAAGCATCTCCTGGGTAATAAGCCCTTTTTTAACCAGGGCTATTCCAAAGGACCCGGCTTTGGGGGCGCTTCCAAAGACAATATTCCCCTTGCTAAAGAAAACGTAGCCGGTTTCTTCTTTTCGCTTGATCGATAGTTCTCCGGATCGTTTGCTTAGACTCAAAATCTGGAGAATATCGGTCAGGCCCAGATCTTCCAGTTGTCCTTCAAGACTCATGGCAAAAAAGGTCCCTTGGCAAGAAATTAAAAAAACTGGTTTCTAAAAAATGACGAAAAACCGTGGGGGATATCCCAGGGGTCTCGACTCTATCGATATAATTATATCAGAGACTAGGATTTTTGCAGGGCGTGATACAGGGATATCAGCCCCTTGAAGGGAACCTCCGTCGATTTGGAGAAACTATGTCCGCTGTGAAAGCGCTCCCAAAGCGAGCTCGGAGGGAGGGTGATGAGAAATGATGATTAGATTATTTTAAAAGTGTAGTCTTCAACCACGGTATTGGCAAGGAGCTTTTCGCACATTTCCGTGATCTGGGCGGGACTGGGCGGCGTCTGCGGATCCTTGATTTCGAGCTGGAGCGTCTTTCCGACATGGACATCCGAAATGTTTGAATATCCCAGGTTTTCCAGCGCTCGCTGGACCGCTTTGCCCTGGGGGTCCAGTAGCCCCTTTTTGGGCACGATGGTTATTTCAACTTTCATAATACTATTTCCTTTTACCTTTCACTTTTCACTTTTTACTGTTCTTTCAACACCCTTTTACAAACTTCCTGGTAGGCTTCTTCTACTTTTCCCATATCTCTCCTAAACCGGTCCTTATCCATCTTTTCAAGCGATGTTTTGTCCCAAAGCCTGCAGGTATCCGGACAGATCTCATCGCCCAAAATCACCTTGTCATGAAAAAGC
>DATNMI010000017.1:0-5861 GCA_035602375.1 Nitrospiria bacterium
TAATGAATGTAACTGGCACTGCATCCTAAAACAGTGACCCGGTCCTTCTCCACCAGATTCCATATCGTTCGCCAATCCGGGTATCCCGGATTCCCGTCATAGAGAAGGAGCGTGGCTCCGACGGCAAGACCGCTTACCATCCAGTTCCACATCATCCAGCTCGGGGAGGTAATATAAAAGAGGCAATCGCTCTCTTTCAGGTCGGTATGGAGTATCAGCTCTTTTAAGTGATTGATCAGGACCCCGCCCGCCCCCTGCACCATACATTTTGGTTTCCCGGTCGTTCCTGAAGAAAACATGATGTAGAGCGGGTGATCAAACGAAAGCTGTTCAAACACAATTTCTTCGTCATTATCCGGAGATAGAAAACTGGCATAGGAAATTGCTTTGGGCATTGATTGAAGGGAGAGGGATTTTTCAAGAAATGGAACGACGACAACTCTTTTGAGGGACGGGATTGCTTCCTCAATCGTCTGAATGGACGTAAGAAGATCGAATTGTTTTCCTTTGTAGGAATAGCCTGAAACTGCAAAAAGAATTTTCAGCTCTATCTGGCCAAGGCGGTCTATCACCGCTTGCGGTCCAAGTTCCGTCCCGCAGGAGGACCAGACCGCCCCTACAGAAGTTGCCGCCAGCATGGCGATAATTGTTTCCATCCGGTTTGGCATGAAAGCGGCCACCCGGTCTCCCGGTTGAATCCCTTCTGCCCGGAGAGAGCGGGCTAGCCGGGCAACTGCGCCATAAAGCTCCCCGAAGGTCATTTGAGACGATGTCTTGATTTCATTGCAGTAGAATAGTGCCGGATGATCGTCCCGCCTGCGGAGGAGGTTTTCAGCGAAATTAAGCCGGGCGCCGGGAAACCAGATGGTTCCCGGAAACTTTCCAGACCTGTCGGTTACGCTGTCATAACCGCGGGAACTTCTGACTTTCGAAAAACCCCAGACCGCTTCCCAAAAAAGTTCGTTCTCTTCAATCGACCACCGGTAGAGCTCCTGATACCCGGAAATCGCCTTTGAGCCGTTCCGGTTGACGGAAGCGATAAACCGGATGATTTCAGATCGGCTGACCCGGTCCTCGGAAGGGCTCCAGAGCGGTTTTTTCATCAGGCATCCGGAACGAACCAGAAATCAGAGACCTTGATTTCCATCCTCTGAATAAGCGCCCTCTCCTCCGGAGAAAGGATTTCTGTCCTTTTGAAATCGATTTTCCGTTTGCGCATCAATTCGAGCTTTTCTTTCAAAGCGGGGTTAAAAGCAGGCCTCACCTTTTTTCCGATCAGGTCCATTCCCGCCTTTGATGGGTCCAAACCCTTCAGCCTGCTCATCATCAAACTGCCGCATCCTTCAAACTCGACGAGAACCAGAATAAACGGCGTCTCTTTTAAAAAGGCCTGTGACCCGAAATGGCAGACGGTAAATGTATGAATCTTACCTTCGTCTGGAAGTTCGACCCAGGCGCATTTACCTCCGCACTTCATACAGAATGGTTTCGGGGTGGCATAGGTCATTTCACACGAAACGCAACGGGTGCCGAGCAACTTTTCGAAGGCAAGGCCGGCAAAAAACGGGGAATCCTGGCCATGGCTGATGACATATTCAACTTCATAATGATGCTCAAAGACCAGGGGAGGAATAGACTTGGCTCTGCCCTGAATCAGGTTTTTGAGATCGTCTGCCTCTTTTTCCAGAAATTCGTTCATGCTTTCTCTCCAATCGTCACCGTGACATAGGTCCCTGTCCCGGCATGGGAATGCCATAATCCCCGTTTCGCCTTCGGGACCTGCAGATCACCAGTTCCAAAATGGGCCTTGATCCTCCCCTGCATCTGCCAGAGGGAAAAGACCCCTTGCATCAGGCCGGTTGCCCCTACCGGATGGCCGCAGGCGATCAGTCCTCCGGAAGGGTTGACCGGAAGCCGTTCCTTACTCTTAAACGGCATGCCATAATCGATTCCTTTTAAGAATGGAATCCCCTTCTCGACGAACTTCCCCCCTTCTCCATATTTGCAAAGGCCCAGGTCCTCATACGTTTGAATCTCGGACGAGGTATAGGCGTCATGGAGCTCAATAAAATCAAGATCTTCCAGAGGATTGGTAATGCCGGCCATTTCATAGGCCTCTTTAGCCGCGAAGCGCCCGGCCCGGAAAGAATGCACTCCGGGATACTTCAAATCTGCATAATCCTTTTTCTTTTCCCAGGCAAGGAGCTCCACCTCTCCATGAGGCCGGTCTGCCATTCTCATGGCATCGGTCCCCCTGCCGATTCCGGTTATCCGGACCACGCTTCTAATTTTTGCGCCTGATTTTTCAAGAGCCCAAAGCCCTTTTTCAGAGACCAGAAGACAACTGGCCGCGCCGTCCGACATGACGCAAATGTCCCTCCGGGTCAAAGGCCAGGCGACCATCTCCGACTTTCGGACGTCCTCGACCGTTAATTTCTCTCTTTTCTGGGCATAGGGATTGTAATATGCGTTCCTGTGATTTTTTACCGAGACCATTGCCATCTGTTCGACCGTCGTTCCGAATTCATGCATGTGACGGGTCACCATCATAGCGTAATAGCCGGAATAAAACCCCCCGACCGGATAGTCAAAATTGGTGTCTGAAGCGAGGGCGATAAATTCGTTTCCTTTCCAGGTCCGGACATGGCTCATCGTCTCAAACCCAAAGGCTACGCAGAGATCCAGCGCGCCGGAAGCTATTTCCTTATAGGCTTCCTGAAAACAGATGCCTCCGGTCGCGCCGCCCCCCTCCACCCGGTTGGAGGGAAGAGGACAGAAGCCTTGAATATCCTGCCCCATGATGCCTGCCATCAGCTGACGGGTGAAATGATCCGAGAAATAGGAAGCCTTGGTCCCGCCCCGGCTGGTTCGCAATATCTCAAGAAATTTACGATAAGGGAGATCGAGGTCTTCCACCATCTGGTCGGTCGCTTCTTTGATCATCGCGGCAAAGGTTAGATCGAGTCTTGCCTTGGTGAATTTGCTGACTCCTCCGGATACAAAATAGACCGGGCTCCCCGCTCTTTTTTTCTTTTTCATTCTATCGACTCCCCATGATCGCAACGACAGGTAGGTATTCCATTGCCTCTTATATTTATATATAGCATAAAATATCAAGTCTGAATACGGCTCTCCGGTCTCAATTGGCTTTAAAGCGATATGCGCACGATTCCGGATTTTTACAAAGAAGTTGGCAAATGATATACTGAGTAAGTGCCGGCCAAGGTGTGGTTTCATGCCGGAAGGAGAAGACCCGATGGCACAAGGTTCAGCAGCTCCTGTTGCACGCTCCCTTAAAAAGGGGAAGAAAAAACCGGTCAAAGTCCTGGTGGCCAAGATCGGGCTCGACGGCCATGACCGTGGAATCAAGATCATCGCCCAGTCGCTTCGCGACGCCGGCTATGAAGTCCTCTATCTTGGCATTCATAATTCCCCTGAAGAGATCGTTCATGCGGCCGTTCAGGAAGACCCAGCCGCGATCGGCCTCTCGATTCATTCCGCCGCCCATATGGTCCTGATCCGTAAGGTCCTCTCACTTTTGAAAAAGAACGGCGCTTCCGATATCGGCCTCTTTGCCGGCGGGATTATCCCTGATGAAGATCGTCATAAGTTGCTTAAAATGGGACTCCTCGCGGTTTTTACGCCCGGCGTCTCGATGGATTTGATACTTTCTACTTTAGATAAAGCGCTCCGGAAAAATTAAACCATGATCGATTTTGAACTGACATCGGACCAGGTTTTACTTAGAGATACGATACGCGATTTCGCCCGGAGGGAGATTGAACCGGGGGCCGCACGGAGGGACGAGACCGGAGAGTTTCCGCATGCGCTCATCCCGAAGCTTGCGGAACTGAAGGTGTTCGGTCTAATGGTTCCTGAAGAATATGGCGGCGCAGGACTTGGGGCTCTTGATGCCGCCATTGTTATTGAAGAGATCGCGCGGATCGACGGGTCTCTTGCCTTGATTGTCGCCTCCCATAACTCCCTCTGCTCCGGACATATTCTCCAGTTTGGAAATGATGATCAAAAAAAGAAATACCTGACCCGGCTTGCTAAGGGCGATGCCCTTGGCGCCTGGGGATTAACCGAGGCTGATTCCGGAAGCGACGCCGCCTCTCTCTCTACCCGCGCAAGGATGGAGAAAGACCGCTGGATTCTCACCGGAAGAAAAATGTTTATTACCCAGGGAACCACCGCCGGAATCTATGTCATTATGGCAAGAAGCGGCGGAGAGGGCAAAGACGGAATTTCGGCCTTTATCCTGGAGAAGGGAATGTCGGGCCTTTCAACCGGACCTCCGGAGAAAAAAATGGGGGTCCGGTCAAGTGATACGGCCTCTGTCATTATGGAGGAGGTCGCCATTCCGAAGGAAAACCTGATCGGCGAGGTCAATGACGGTTATCGGCAGGTTCTCCAGGTGCTGGACGGCGGAAGAATTGGAATCGGCGCCATGTCTGTGGGGCTCGGAAGGGCCGCGCTGGAAGATTCCATCCGCTACGCGAAAACCCGGAAGCAGTTTGGAAAGTCGATCGGAGAACATGAGGCGATCGCCTTCATGATTGCCGAAATGGGGACTGAAATTGAAGCGGCCAGGCTTCTGGTCCATAAGGCGGGATTTCTGAAAGACAACGGCCTCCCCTACCACCTGGAAGCATCCGAAGCCAAGCTTTACGCCTCTGAGGCAGCTGTGCGGGCCGCGCACAGCGGCATTCAGATCCATGGTGGCTCAGGTTATCTGAAAGATTTTCCGCTGGAGCGGTATTATCGGGATGCCCGCCTGTGTGAAATCGGAGAAGGGACGTCTGAAATCCAGAGGATCGTGATCTCGCGGGAAATATTGAAATGAAATCCCCGGCCCTTCCCTCTGTTGAGAATATCGTCAAGGGGATGCACCGGGATATCGGCCGGGCCCTCACGCTGATTGAACAGGGAGACCCCAGGGCCGGAAAGCTTCTTTTATCAATTGAGAAAAGGGCCCGGCATCCGGCGGTCAGGATTGGAATTACCGGCCCGATGGGATGTGGAAAAAGCACTCTGATTTCCGCGATGACGTCGCACTTCCGGGAATCCGGCTTGAAAGCGGCCATTCTTGCGGTTGACCCTACCAGCCCGATCACCGGAGGGGCTTTTCTGGGAGACAGGGTCAGGATGCGGGATTTCTGCAATGACCGGGGCGTATTTATCCGGAGCCTTGCCAGCCGGGGCCAGGGAGGGGGCACGGCCCCCCGGCTCGATGGCATGGTCCGTCTCCTTGAATCGGCCGGGTTTGATCTCATCCTGATCGAAACGGTCGGTACCGGACAGGCCGAAGTCGCGATCCGGAAGCTGACCGATATCGTCGTAGTGGTCTCCATGCCGGGATTGGGAGATGGCATTCAGGCGATGAAAGGAGGTCTGTTTGAAATTGCGGACATTCTCCTGGTGAACAAATCGGACCTTCCTGGCGCCACGAGGCAGATGGCGATTTTCAAAGAGGCTTTTCAGACCTCCGGCCGGAAACAGAAACCTTTTCTGATGAAGACCAACAGCCTCCATGGCGACGGGATTCCGGCCCTCTGCAAAGAGATCATGGGAAGAGCGGAGAAATAATGACCACAATCGCTGAAATTCTAAGCGACTTTACCCTCTCTGTCCGGTATGAGGATATTCCGGAGAGGACCCTTCATGAGTTAAAACGCCGCATCATCGACTCTCTCGGCTGCGCGATGGGGGCTTATCGGAGCGAACCGGCCAGGATCGTCCGGAAGATGGGGCAAAATATTCTCTCCCGGCAGGGCGCCACGATTTTTGGATCCGGCCAGAAGACCACCCCCGATTACGCCGCCTTTGCCAACGGCCTCCTGATCCGGTATCTCGATTAC
>DATNMI010000019.1:0-2594 GCA_035602375.1 Nitrospiria bacterium
TCAGCGAAAAAGCCGGCGGTCTGTATCGAAGCCTGAATGATGAACTTGGAGTGGCGGCGTCTCTCTTTCTTCAGGCCGATCTCTGTGAAAAAAAAGG
This sequence comes from Nitrospiria bacterium, assembly GCA_035602375.1. Classification (GTDB taxonomy): domain Bacteria; phylum Nitrospirota; class Nitrospiria; order JACQBW01; family JACQBW01; genus DATNMI01. The sequence continues at coordinate 98 of DATNMI010000019.1, forward strand.
GGACATTGCCGGGGCGGTGAAACGCTTATTTGAGGTAGTGGCGATTGATGAGAAATACCAGCTCCCCAAACTGGCTGAAAACCGGGCCAGATTCAAGAGACTTCAATTGCTCCTTTCAGATCAAAAATTATCTTAAGGGTCGGCGCGTTTTTCTTCGAGGAGTTCCCAGCGGACGATTTTTGCTTCAAGGCGGGTTTCCAGTTCTTTCAACTCCAGGCCCAGTTTTTCAAGCGCTTCTCTCCCTTGACCCGAGGGGTTGGAGAGGGCTTCCAGGAGTTCTCTCTTCCGAGCTTCCGCCGATTCAATCTCCTTTTCAAGACGCTCCAGCTCGCTCTGTTCCTTAAACGAAAGACCTTTTTTCTCCTTTTTGCGGGAGGGGAGGCTTTTTTCAATCTCTTTTTCTTTTGTCCGGTTCTGGCGGGTTTCCTCATCCTTCTTCTTTTTCCATTGGAGGTAGGTTTCGTAGTTTCCCTCCAGATAGACCAGGTCCCCCTCCGGTTCAAAGCTTAAAATACCGGTAGCCACCCGGTCGAGGAAAAACCGGTCATGGGTGACCATGAAGACGCATCCCTGAAAGGTGGAAAGGGCTTCATCCAGAAGCTGAAGGGTCGGAATATCGAGGTCGTTTGTCGGCTCATCGAGCAGAAGAAAATTACCCCCTTCGAGCATGATTCTGGCCAGAATCAGCCGGGCCCGCTCCCCTCCGGAGAGGGTCCGGATAAGTTTTCTCTGATCGTGCCGTGAGAAAAGAAAAGATTCCAGGTAATCGGCACGGGTCATCGTCTGGCTGCCCCATTTGATCCAGGCCCCCTCTCCAAGGGCTTCTTCGACCCTCTGATCGGGATCGAGAGAGGAGCGGTGCTGATCAAAATAGGATATCCGGGTGTTTTTCCCGAGGACAACGCTTCCCCGGGTCGGGAGCTCTTCTTTCAGGATCAGTTTCAGCAGGGTTGATTTGCCGCATCCGTTGGCGCCGATCACCCCGATTCGGTCCTCTTTTTTCATTGATAACAGGAGGTCCTGAAAGAGAATCTTATCCCCATAGGCTTTTGTCAGATATTGAAATTCCAGGATGATGTCTCCGAGCCTCGCATCGGATTTGAATTCCAGTTTGAGGGAATCTCTTGCCGGTCCTTTAATCTCCGATTTTAAAATCTGGTACCGTTCAATTCTCCCTTTCGATTTAGTGGCCCTTGCCCTGGCGCCCCGCATGATCCAGGCGGTTTCATTCCGGAGAAGGGTGATCAGCCTCCCCTGGGCCTGGCCTTCATGGTTTAACCGGTCGGCTTTGAGTTCGAGATATTTGGAATAGCTTCCCGGGTAGGCGGTCAATTCTCCGTCTTCCAGTTCAATGATCCGGGTCACGGCCCGATCGAGGAAATAACGGTCATGGGTGATCAGCATTACAGCGCCGGGATAACCGGCGAGAAAATCCTCCAGCCACTGGATCGTCCGGGCGTCGAGGTGGTTGGTCGGTTCGTCGAGGAGAAGGAGGGTGGGGGATTCGAGAACCAGTTTCGCGATCGCCACCCTTTTTTTCAGTCCGCCGGAGAGGTCCCTGACTTTCAGCGACCGGTCTGGGATATCGAGGATATGGAGAATCTCATCGAGCCTGTGGGTGGTGTCCCATCCCCCATGCTGGGTGATCCAGTGCGACAGATTCTCCTGTTCTTCCAGAAGTTTGTCATGCTTTTTTGATTCGGTTTCTGATGAGAGCGCATGGTTGACCTCGTCATACCGTTTGATCGCCGACTGGATTTCTGAAAGAGCGGAAGTTATCTCTTCCTCGATGGTGTGGTCCGGGTTGAAATCGGGTTCCTGGGGGAGATAGCCGATGGTCGCCCCTCTCCGGACGGAAATAATGCCCTCGTCCTTTGTTTCAAGTCCGGCGAGGATCCTGAAAAGGGTCGATTTTCCGCTCCCGTTTTTGCCGATGAAGCCGACTTTTTCTTGCTCTCCCACGGTAAAAGTGGCAAGATGGAGCACCTGTTTTATGGCATACTTTTTATCGAGGTTTTGAACGTCAAGCAGATTCATGACCTTTCAACTTAAATGATTTATGATCGCCCGTCAATGAGAATAAGCCCTTTGCCCCTGTTTTAGTCCTATTGTAGTGTGTCAGCGGGAATAATTTATGCTCCCCTCTTCCAACCTCTCCCTCTTTGTGCCGGCGATTGCTAACCGGCCAGGGGGAGAGGCGTCACCATTACTTTTAAAGAGATGATATGACAGATGAAGGTCAAAAGAGCGGCATCCGTTGGGTGATTCTCGGGCTCCTTTTTTTGATCAGCCTGGTGACCTATATTGATCGCGTCAATATTTCAGTCGCCGGGGTGGAGATCATGCCCGCGCTTGGACTCACCAAGGTTCAACTCGGCTCTGTCTTCTCAGCCTTTGTCTTCGGGTATGCCCTTTTTCAGATTCCGGGGGGATGGCTGGGAGACCGGTGGGGATCGCGCAGGACGCTGACCCTTGCCCTTCTCTGGTGGTCCCTCTT
>DATNMI010000044.1:0-1621 GCA_035602375.1 Nitrospiria bacterium
CGCATTTGGGGTCCACCGGTTCCCGATCATCCGCGTAACAGGCATTCTTGATATTCAGCTCTCCGAGCCGGGTAAAGAGCTGGCCGGTTCTGCCATGCCGGGTCGGGAGGGTACAGTCGAACATATCAACGCCTGACATCACGCCGAAGAGCAAATCCTCCGGAGTGCCGACCCCCATCAGGTAGCGGGGTTTTTCTTCGGGAAATTGCGGTATGATCGCTTCTACGGTCTCATTCATAAACTGTTTCGGCTCCCCGACGGAAATTCCGCCCATTGCATAGGCAGGAAAGTCAACCTCCAGGAGAAGTTCCAGGCTCCTTTTGCGGAGCGGCTGATAAAAACCTCCCTGAACAATGCCGACCAGAGCGATCTCTTCCCTTTTTCTCCAGGCGGAATTCGACCGTAAGGCCCATCGCCAGGTCCGCTGAACGGAGGCTTCCGTCTCTTCAAAGGTCGCCGGATAGGGAAGACACTCGTCAAACGCCATCATGAAATCGGGGGCGAGGTTTTCCTGAATTTCAATGGCCGTTTCAGGCGTCAGATGGACCAATGCTCCGTCCAGCGGAGATTTAAAAAGAACCCCTTCTTCCGTGACCGTTGTCACTTGCCCCAGGCTGAACGCCTGAAATCCGCCGCTGTCGGTCAGAACCGGCTTATCCCATGCCATGAACCTGTGCAATCCCCCCATTTGCGAAATCAAGCGGTCCCCGGGACGGAGATGGAGATGATAGGTATTCCCGAGGATGATTTCAGCTCCGGCCTCATCGAGATCTCTCGGCGTCATCGCCTTGACGGTCCCTTGCGTTCCCACCGGCATGAAAACAGGGGTCTGGATCGCGCCGTGAAGGGTCTCAATCACGCCGATACGCGCCCGGGATGTCTTGTCTTTCTTAAGAATCGTAAATTTCAAGGCTACATCTTCTCCGGCGCGCCGATGCCAAGAATTTCCAAGGCATTCTTGAGAACGACGCGAATCCCCCGGGAGAGATAAAGACGGCTTCGGGTCAGTTCCATCTCGTCGGAGATAATTCTGGTTTTATAATAATATTGGTGGAGCATGGCCGCCAAATCCTGAAGATAATAGGAAATACGATGGGGCTCCAGCGCCTCGGCGCTCTCTTCCAGAAGGAGAGGATACCAGGCAAGTTGTTTCATCAAGGCGGTTTCCTGGGGCAGGGAGAGGAGCGACAGGTCAGGGATATCCCCTTCCAGGGACACTTTTCTCTCCTCCGCGTTCCGGAAGACCGAACAGAGCCTGGCATGCGCATACTGGACATAGTAAACCGGGTTTTCACTAGACTGCTTTTTAGCCAGTTCCAGGTCAAAATCGAGCGCGCTGTCGGTCCCGCGCAACAGAAAGAAAAACCGGGTAGCATCCGCCCCGACTTCGTCAATTACATCGCGGACAGTAACATACTCTCCCGCTCTTTTGGACATCGGGACCGGTTTCCCCTCTCTTGACAGGGTCACGAGCTGGAGAAGCAGGACCTGAAGCAGGTCAGAGTTAAATCCCAAAGCGGAAAGCGCAGCTTTCATCCGAAGAATATAGCCATGGTGGTCCGCGCCCCAGATATTGATGATCCGTTGAAAACCTTTAACACATTTTTCATAATGATAGGCG
>DATNMI010000480.1:0-2348 GCA_035602375.1 Nitrospiria bacterium
CCCTGCCTCTGAAGGTTCAGCGCTTTTTCATCAAACGTTCGGGCAAGGACCATTCTCTCGTACATGTAGCGAACTTCCTTATCCGTTACTTTTCCGTAAAGAGAAAAATCAGCGGTCCCGTTTTCATCCAGAACCTGAATATATTCGATTGAAAATTGTCCGGCTGCCTTTTTAGGCATGGTTTCCTCTTGGAAGAACAGCGTTCAGAATACGTAAAAATTATACCATACTTCAACCAATGCGCCTTTAGGCCTTCCTTAAACGCCTGTCAAGAGGTTTTAAAATGGGTATTGACACTATTTTTAATTTCAGGTAAATTCAGGCCCATTCGCTTTCACCCGGTCTATATTTTCGGGATCAAGCAACCCTTTATTAAAAATTCTTTCCGGCGGGCCCTATGAACAAGAAAAAAATCATCCCCCTTTTTCTTTTAACCTTTTTTGGCGCGACATTCCTCACGCTCCTCGGCCTGATTTCAACTCAGACATCAAGCCATGCGGAATATGGCGACGTCACGTTAAATCATTACGCCGAAAAAGCCGGCATGCCCCCCGTTGTTTTTCCCCACTGGTTTCACAGAATCCGGTTTAAATGCAAGGTCTGTCATCCGAATATCTTTGAAATGAAACAGGGCGCCAATGACATTAACATGGTGAAAATTGTTAAAGGGGAGTTTTGCGGAAAATGCCATAACGGAAGAGTCGCCTGGCCCCCTATTTATTGCGACAGGTGTCATTCAGGAAAGAGCGACATCACGATTCCAAAGGCAAGAGGTTTCCTGAAATAAACTTTTGAGGCTGGGATAGCTTCCATCCTCCATCCATTACTTTTTCAATTTAAAAGGGCCTTTCTATATGAATACGAAATTTATCTCCCGTTTGGTTCTTTTTTCAGCCGGAGCCTTTTTTCTTTATTCCTGTTCTTCGCTTTCAGGTTCAAAAGCAGGTCAGACTGAAACTGCGGCGCCTGTTGAAGCCAAAGCGTCGGAACCTGTGAAGGAAGCGGTCCCTGCTCCCGCGCCCCCTGTTGCAGAAGCAGCGCCGGGCGCTCCTCCTGTGGCCACGCCTGAACCTCCGGCTACGCCGCCAGTTGAAGCGTCAAAACCAGCTTCAGCCGCAAATCCGGCTGAAGGACTGGAAGAGGTCGACTACGGGCATATTACCCTTCCACCCGGACCCGATGAGCGGCCTTTCACCCGGGCTGAAATCGCCAAGATCCTACCGTCAGACGCCATCTATCTTTCAGGAAGAGGGGTCATGGCCGGAAAAGGGGATCCTGCCGGCATGGTCGGAGAAGCAAACATTTCCGGAAAATCAAAACACCCGTTAGCACTTGAAGTATCTGACCTTCCAAAAGATCAATATGGCCTCGTGAACTGGGCGGACGCGCTCCGGCAGGGGAAAATCGCTCCAAAACCTTCTCTCAATCCGGAGGAACAGGACACCCCGCCGTTTGACATTTCATTCGACATTCCGACCAAGAGCAATTTCATGCCGAACGTCATTTACCCCCATAAGATTCATACCATGTGGCTCACCTGCACCAATTGCCATCCCAAGATATTTTTAATGGACCATACCGCAAACAACAAGAACATGACCATGCCAAAAATCGCGTCCGGCGAATTTTGCGGACGATGCCATAACCGTGTGGCCTTCCCCTTAAGCGATTGCCTCCGTTGTCATGTCCAGCCTAAAGAGGGCGACCAATATGAAGGAAAGATGTCGCCAGGATGGGGAAATGTCAGCATGGAACTTTGCGGAAACAAGGGCATTGGCTGTGCACCGCAGGCCGTTGCGGCTCCGCCCAAATAAAATCCGGATGAAAAGCCGGACGTTGTCAAATTTTCGATTTTGGATACAATTCAATCGAAGGCTGATCCCTCGTGTCTCCCTTTTTTTACTCTGGATTCTTTTGTCTGCCCAGCCTGTTCTTGCGCAGGAAAGCCAGGTCTTTGAGGTGGTCATCCCTCAAAACTTCTACAAATTTGTTCCGGATAAGGTAACGATTCATACGGGCGATCAGGTCAAGTGGATCAACAATGACGAAAGAACGCATGTGCTGGCCTCCGTTCCCGGTTCGGGGCCGACAGACGACCTGGAAATATTTTCTGATGAATTTCGTCCCGGCACCGCTTATATTCACAAGTTCATGGATCCTGGAGAGTATCCTTACTTCTGTTTTATTCATAATAAAATGGTCGGATCAATTATTGTGCTGGGAAAGGGTAAATGAGGGTTAAATTCCTTCTGCGCGCGGGACTCTTCACATTTCTAATTTCCATCCTTCTGTCCTGCGCATCCCCGGGAGCCCGGCAGGTTTCAAAGAACAGCGAGGCTCCCCCGTCC
>DATNMI010000047.1:0-7727 GCA_035602375.1 Nitrospiria bacterium
CCCGCCGATCCGGCCCCGATGACGATCATATCAAATTGTTCCACCTATTCCTATTCTCCTAAAATGCAGGGTGCAGGTTATTCAGGTTATTAGGGTGTAGGGTATAGGGGGTAGCGAACAGATTCGAAAATATCCAAGAGGTATTGGATATGGTTTAGTGTTGCTTACCCCCTTATACCCTTATACCCTATTCTACACCCTGTCCCCTACCCCCTACACCCTAATCCCCTGCCCCCTGCCCCCTACACCCTGAATTCTGCCCTTTAGCGATCAGAAAACGATCCGATGCAAGATACACTGTCCTCTAAATTAAAGTCAACCCGCCCGTCCACTCACAAAGAAAACCTAGAGAAGCGACACCCCCGCCCTCACCATCACCCCTCGAAATCTCTTGACCAAATTTCATTAAAAATCCTATACTTATCCCCGTTTCATGTTAGATCAGGACTATTCCCGTCGCGGATTTCCGGTCACTCTCTCATATCATTAAGGTAAGGAATGAATAAAAGAGCTCTAAACCGTCGAAATATTTTCTTTTTTCTCTGCATCGGCCTTTTCATTCTTACTGCCGTTCCGGCCCGGCCGGCGTCCACTTCCGCCCCCTCCGGCGGTCTCGATATCCCGGCGATGCCGAACGGTCTGGAGTCGTTTTCTCCTCCTTCTTCGTCCGGTTCCAAAGATTCTGTGTCGCCCCCCGTTTCCGGCCTCCCTCCCGGAGTAACACTCCCCAAACTCCCCGGCCAGCTCCCATCCGCGGGCGAAACTCGCCCGGTTGAAAAAGGAGGCGAAACAAAACCGGCTGAACCCTCCATAATCGAGGCCTCCTTTTCACCGAGCTCTTTAACAAGCGGTTCAAAGTACCTGCGTCAGTTTGGCTACGACCTTTTCGAGAAGAGCTCCCGGGCGTTTAATTCCGCGCTTGACGCGCCGGTCGGGCCAGATTATGTCCTCGGACCGGGCGACACGGTGATCATCAACCTCTGGGGCCTGATTGAGACCAATTTACAACTCCAGGTCGACCGGGAGGGAAAAATCTTTCTTCCGAAAGCGGGCCCGGTTGCGGTCTGGGGACTGACCCTGGAAGACGCCCGCGCCCTGATCCGGCAGGAACTCTCCCGCTACTTCACCAAGTTCCAGATGTCCGTCAGCATGGGAAACCTCCGGACCATCAAGGTTTTTATCCTCGGGGAAGCGGCCAGTCCGGGCGCTTATGATTTAAGCGCCGTGTCGACCCTGTCCAACGCGCTATTCGCCGCGGGAGGCCCAAGCCGGATCGGCACCCTGCGGAAAATCGGCCATTTCCGGAAAAACCAGCTTCTGGACGAAATCGATCTCTATGATCTCCTGCTCAAAGGCGACCGCTCCAAAGACAGCAGGATGGAATCGGGCGACGTCGTTTTTATTCCCCCCATCGGCGCGACGGCAGGCATTAGCGGCAACGTCAAGCGTCCGGCAATTTATGAATTGACCGGAAAAGAGACCGTGAGCGACCTGATCGGCATGGCCGGAGGGCTGACCCCTTTTGCCTATCTGAAAAAGGTTCAGGTCGAGCGGGTCAAAGAACGCCGGGAAAGATTTCTTCTCGACCTTGAATCGGATGCCAGAGACAACTCTCTTTTCCTTCAGACCCCCCTCCAGGACGCCGACCGGGTGAAGATTCTCGCGATCCATGGAAGAATCGAAAACGCCCTCCAGGTGGAAGGGTTTGTCCGGCATCCGGGGGAGTACGCCTTCCGGGAGGGGATGAAGGTGAGAGACCTCCTGCCCGACGACGAGCTTCTCCCCGAATCGTATCTGAACCGGGCCGAAGTGGTCCGGCTCAAAACCGATTTTACCAACGAAATTATCCCTTTTAATCTTCGGGCCTTGCAGTCGGGGCAGGAGTCTGAAAATATCCCCCTCCATCTTGGCGATAAGATCTATATCTCGTCGGAAATCAAGACCGCCCCTTCCGTGACTCTAAAGGGGGAAGTCAAACGCCCCGGAACCTATTCCATTATCCAGGGAGAGCGGTTAAGTTCCGTCATCGGGCGGGCCGGAGGGTTTACGGAGAACGCATGGTTTCCCTCCGCCATTTTTACCCGGGCATCGGTGGCGCAGGAGGAAAAAAAGGAACTGGATAAGTTTGTAAAGACCCAGCAGGAGCAACTCCTCTCTGAAACATCGGCCTTCGCGGCGGGTGGCGTTTCGGATAACGAAGCCAAATCAGGCCAGGCCGCCTTGCAGGAGCGGCAGTCCCTCCTCTCCCTGGTCGCCTCCAAGGTCACCCTCGGCCGCGTGGTCATCCATCTGGATTCCCCTGAGAAACTGGAAAAATCGGAGAACGACCTTCTTCTGGAAAATGGCGACACCCTCCAGGTTTCCCAGGCGCCCAACTCCGTGGTCGTGATCGGATCGGTTCGAAACGCCACGGGAATCCTCTACAGGGAGGGGAGCCGGGTCAAAGATTATCTGAGAATCGCCGGGGGGGCAGGCCCTGACGCGGATGAAAAGAATCTCTACCTGATTAAATCAGACGGCTCCGCTCTGGGCGATATCTCCCGCGGTACCGTTTTAGACCGGGGAGACACCCTGGTGGTTCCGTTTTCCACCGAGGCAAAATACCGAGCCCTCCCCCTCTGGAGGGACATCGCGACGATCGCCGGCCAGTTCGCCATCACCCTCGCGGCCATTCATATTCTATTCTAGAGAAAGTTCATGAGCGACGAACCTGAAATCAACCTGATAGACTACCTTAAGGTCCTTAAACGGAAGCGAAAGCTGATCGGGGCGGTGGTACTCTCCGCGACCATGGCAACCCTGGTCTATTCCCTGGTCACACCAAAAATCTACCAGGCGACTGCTTCGCTCCTCCCCCCGACCGACAAGAAAGATGCCATGGGCTTAATGAGCGGCGGGGTTGACATGTCCAAAGTGTCGCAATTTGTCGGGGGAATCAGCGCTCCGGCCACCCCGAACGATGTTTTTCTTTCGATGCTCAAATCGAGAACCATGGGCGACGCGATTATTGACAAGTTTAGCCTGATGAAGGTTTACGACGTCAAGCTCCGGGAATCGGCCCGCAAAAGGCTTCAGAACGATACCCGTTTTACGGTCTCGAAAGAAAAAATGATCTCCATTGCGGTGGAAGCCCCCTCTGCGCAACTCGCCGCCGATATCGCCAACTACTATACCGAATATCTGGATAACCTGAACCGGACTGTGAACGTCACTTCCGCTAACCGGAACCGGATCTTTATCGAACAGAGGCTCAATGAAACTAAAGCCAACCTGATCAAACTGGAAGACCTGGCAAAGACTTTCCAGACCAAAAACAAGACCGTTTCCATCGAGGCGCAGGCAGGCGCCGCCTTTAACGCGGCGGCAGAACTCCAGGCCCACTTGACCGCCGCAGAAGTCCAGCTCGAAGTGATGAAAAGCTACCTCTCCCCCAGCAATCCCGATCTCATCCGGCAAGAGCTCCAGATCAGGGAACTGTCGCACCAGTTGAAGAAGATGCAATATGGTCCGGGTAAAGAGCCAAGAGACGAGTCAGACACCCCCCCCCTGATTACCAGCGACCCGTTGGTCCCGGCTTTTAACAAGATTCCCTCTCTTGGGTTGGATTATGCTCGTCTGATTCGGGAGGTCAAAACACAGGAAGTGCTCTATACCCTCCTGATCTCCCAGTACGAACAGGCGAAAATACAGGAGGCGCGAGACACCCCGACCATTCAGGTGCTGGATCGCGCGCTCCCGCCCGAACGAAAGATTAAACCGAGCATCCGGATAAATCTCCTTTTGGCGCTGGTCGCTTCAGTCTTTTTCTCTGTTTCTCTCGCCTTCTTCCTCGAATACATCGAATCGATCCGGAATCAGAAATAAGAGGTTGAAAAGCTGACTTCTAAAGTGATAGGATACAAGGACTTTTACATTGATGAAACAGTTAAAGGGGTAAAAGTTCCAGCTCGAAGCTCAAAGTTAAATACTCAAAACAAAAATATCTTTATCTTTTCCTATGAGCTTTCAGCTTCGAACTGCCTTTTATTTCCTACGAGCTTCCACCTTTGAGCTTCCAGCTTAACGCTTTTCGGGAACCGAAATGATTGATGTCATCATAATAGGGGGCGGGCTATCGGGCAGTTTTACCGCCTTCCTTCTCTCCCAGTTTGGTTTAAAAGTCACCGTCCTCGAAGAACATCCCGAAACCGGCTCTCCCCGCTTCTGCACCGGAATCGTCGGCACGGAAGCCTTTAAGCGGTTTTCACTTCCGACGGTTCCGATTCAAAACAGCTATTCTTCAGCCATTTTTCACTCCCCTTACGGAAATTCCGTCCGAATTTCCCATCCGGGCATCCAGGCGGTCGTGGTAGACCGGACAAAGTTTGACCAGGAACTCTCCGAAATGGCGATCCGGGCAGGCGCGTCGTACCGCTATCAAACCCGTGGAATCGCGCTTTCTACCGGCCCCGGCGGGGTTGAAATTGTCATCGAGCGGGAGAAGAAGAGAGAGACCCTGACCGCGAAGACCGCTGTTCTGGCCACAGGCACCTGGTACGGCCTCCATACCCGGCTGGGACTTTCGAGGCCGAAACAGCACCTAGACACTGCCCAGGTGGAAGTCGACATTGCGGATCTGGACGATGTGGAGCTTTTTTTTGGCCGGGATATCGCCCCCGGATCGTTTGGCTGGGCCGCGCCGCTCTCTCCCGGTCGGGCGAGAATCGGCGTCAGCGCCTACAGAAACGCCGGGTTCTACCTGGAAGGTCTGCTTCAATCCAGATTCCTGGCGGGAAGAATCGGCCCTGTTGATCCAAAGAGTATCCGGCGGAAGGTAATTCCGGTGGCCCCAATGAAAAGAAGCTACGGAAACCGGTATCTCGTGGTGGGAGACGCGGCAGGCCAGGTGAAACCGACGACCGGAGGGGGGATCTACTACGGTCTCCTGTCGGCCGAACTGGCGGCCCACAACCTAAATGACGCGTTTATGTCGGGAGATTTTTCAGAACAGCATTTCAGCCGATATCATCAGGCCTGGCAGGACAATATCGGAACGGAGCTCCGCACCGGAAGAATCGCCCGAGCGATCCTCGCCGCGATTCCCGATTCGATGATAGATTCCCTGATTCAGACCATGTCAGAGGAAGACGTTCTGGCCTTGATTCAAAAGGAAGCCCGATTTGACTGGCATCACAATATCTTTCTTACCCTGATCCGCCACCCCAAAATTTTCTATCAATTCTCCAAACGAATTCTCTCGTTTCCAGAAAAACAGGGGACAGATGTCAGGGGGTAGGGAGAGGACCTAGTGGATAGGGTTATAAGGGTGTAAGGGGTGTAGGGCAAGGGTCGATTAAGATAAGCTGCTCGCAAGAAATGATATTCCTGTTCCATATTTTTCGCCCTGCCCCCCCTACACCCTCACACCCTTTTACTCCTGCACCCTTTGTCCTTTCCCTTACACCCCTATACCCTCACACCCTTATCCCCTATCTATCCCCTGCCCCCTTTGTCCTTTCCCCTACACCCTATACCCTGTCCCCTGCACCCTGTCTTTACACCTGCCACCTTGCGGTGAACGTGTTCCAGAACGACAACAGAACCAGTTTCAGGTCGAGGCAGAAGTTCTTCCGCCTGATATAAAGAAGGTCATACCTGAATTTCTGCCGGTGCGGCAGATCGCGGGGCGCGTAGACCTGCGCCATTCCGGTCAACCCCGGTGCTACCGACTGCCGGAGATCGAACCCGGAAATATCAGCCATTTTTAACAAGGCTTCCCCGGTCTTCCCCTTGCCCTTGACCCGCTCAGACTCCCGGAGGGCGCGGGGACCGACAAAACTCATCTCCCCTTTCCAGATATTCAGAAGCTGGGGAAGCTCATCCATGGCGGTTTTTCGTAGCAACAAACCGGTGCGGGTAATGCGCGGATCATTCGCGGAGGCCATGACCGCCGCGCCGCCGGTCTCGGCGTCAGGTACCATGGAGCGAAACTTCAGGACTTCAAAAGGTCTTCGGTCTTTTCCCACGCGCGTCTGCCGGAAAAAGACAGGCCCCCCGTCTTCGAGCCGGATCGCAAGCGGGATTAGAATCCAGAGCGGCGCGGAACAGAGGAGGCAAACACTTGAAAATAAAAAATCAAAAACCCGTTTCATGAACTTTTTTCCCGCGATTTCTGCCCGATTCTATCAGACAGGTTTCTCCGTTTCAATCAGGAACAGACCGCTATTTCATCATTCGTTTCACCCGGACACGAGATTGGACAAGTCACTTTCATTTCCAAGCGTATCATAAGCTGTCACCGAGAAGTAAACGGTTGATGTAGAAGGCACGCCTGAAACCGTATAGGTATTGGTGTTTCCCACATCAGCAAGCAAGGTCAGTTTCCCTGGCGACGTTCCCGTAAACACTTTGTATCCGACTAAATTTGTTAAAGATGTTCCATTCATGTTTGTTGTCGGGGTATCCCAACTTAAGACAATCGTGGCCATGTTTGTTCCGCCTGACCCGTTATTCGAATTCGCATTCGGGTTTCCTATATCACCGCACCCAAAAACAAAGACCACGCAACCGGAGGCAAACAACATACTTAATTTTTTTATGACATATTTCATTGTTTTTTCTCCTTCCGCTTGAATTTTTACGTCCGGTCCGACTCATTATTCCAAATTCCAATAAGAAAACTTTCCAGATTCTACGTCTTTTCTTAAAGAGGCGGCAATCCTGCCGCTATTTCTTCTGGGAATGCAGAGCGGGGGCAGCGGGCCTGGTGGGACCGGTCGTTGTAAACGTGTAATCACTCGATATGGACCTGTTGCCTAAGCCATCCGCGCTATCCACCCGGAAATGATAAATCGTACCGGATCTCAGCCCGCCGAAAGTTAGGTTGTGGCCGGTGACAAGAGTGGCATCTAACGATGTCGAAGAACCATATGCGGTTGTCGTCCCATATTCGACCTGTGAGGTTGAAGAGATGTTCGTTGTCCAGGTAATGGTTGTTCCGGTATTGGAAATGCTGGCGGATGTAATCGCCGAAATGACAGGCCCCGTGTTCAGCGTGGTGGTAAATGTATTATCCCCGGAAATGGACAGGGCGCCAGTTCCATCAGCGCTCCTCACCCGGAAATGATAGGCGGTCCCTGCCAGAAGGCTGCTGAGCGTCTGGCTGTGGCCGGTGACAAGCGTGGCACTTAACGTAGACAGAGATCCGTACGCGGTTGTCGTCCCAGATTCCACCTGTGAATTCGCCAAAACATTGGTGGTCCAGTTAATCGTCACGCTGGACGCTCCAATATTGGTGGCAGTGATCGCTGAAATTACCGGAGGGGGATTTGTTGTGGTAAAGGTATTATCCCCTGATACCGACAATGCGCCTGATCCATCCGCGCTTCTTACCCGGAAATGATAGATGGTACCGGCCAGAAGACCGCTGAGAATCTGGCTGTGGCCGGTGACAAGCGTCGCGTCTAGCGTGGTTAAAGAACCGTAAGCAGTCGTAGTCCCATATTCCACCTGTGAATTCGCCGAAACATTGGTTGTCCAGTTAATCGTCGCGACCGAGGTGGTGATATTGCTGGCGGCTATCGCCGAGATGACAGGACCTGGATTTGAAGTGGTGGTAAAGGTATTATCCCCTGATACCGACAATGCGCCTGATCCATCCGCGCTCCTCACCCGGAAATGGTAGGTGGTGCCTGCCAGGAGTCCGCTGAGAATCTGGCTGTGGCCGGTGACAAGCGTCGCGTCTAGCG
>DATNMI010000053.1:0-1496 GCA_035602375.1 Nitrospiria bacterium
ATCACCCCGACGCAGAGGAAGAGGGCTCCTGTGGTGATGCCATGGTTGATCATCTGGAGAATCGCCCCTTCGATCCCCTGGATATTAAACGCGAAAATGCCGAGGGTCACAAATCCCATATGGCTGACCGACGAATAGGCAATCAGTTTCTTCAGGTCAGCCTGGGCCATCGCCATGAAAGCACCGTAGAGAATCGCCAAAACGGAGATCCAGAGAATGAAGGGGGTAAAGGAATGCGACGCGGACGGGGCGAGCGGAAGGCAAAACCTCAAGAAACCGTAGGTCCCCATCTTCAAAAGGACCGAAGCAAGAATCACCGAACCGGCGGTCGGCGCTTCGACATGGGCGTCGGGCAACCAGGTATGGAACGGGAACATCGGAACCTTGATGGCAAAAGCGAGGAAGAAGGCCCAGAAGATCCAGAACTGAACCTTGGGGCTGAAGTTCCCCTTCATGAGCGCTAGAATGTCAAAGGTCTCTCCGCCGATGAAATAGAGTGCGATGATCGCGACCAGAAGAAGAAGGCTTCCGAAAAGGGTATAAAGGAAGAACTTCATGGCGGCGTAGATCCGGTTCGGGCCTCCCCAGACGCCGATAATCAAGTACATCGGGATCAGCATCGCCTCCCAGAAAACATAGAAGAGGACAAAGTCGAGCGCCAGGAAGACCCCCAGCATGGCGGTCTCCATCACCAGAAGGGAGATCATGAACTCCTTGACCCTCTTTTCAATCGCGTCCCATGAACAGGCGATGCAGAACGGGGTCAGAAATGTGGTCAGCAGGACAAGCCAGAGGCTGATGCCGTCTACCCCTAACGCATAATTGATATGGAACTGCGGCACCCAGGAATGAACTTCCCCCAGCTGCATTCTTGGCGTCGACGTATCAAAATGGAAAAGAATCGGGAGAGAGATCAGAAAGTCGATGAGGGAGACGGAGAGCGCAATCCAGCGGATCATTACGGCATCGCGCATGAGAAGTATGAACAAAACCCCGGCAAGCGGGAAAAAGACAACCCAGCTTAAAAGGGGAAATCCGGATGCGTTATAAATAATTTCTTCCATGGATATCCTAAAAGAAAAGGTAGGCGCTGACGATGATAAATATTCCCAAGGCCATGACCAGCGCGTAGTGCTGAAGCTGGCCCGATTGCAAAAGCCGGGAGGTTCTCCCTGTTGCCTGTAGAACTGTGGCCACCCCGTTCACCATCCCGTCGATCACCAGGACGTCAAAACCCCTCCAGAGAGCCTTCACGAAATTGATGGAGGCACGGACAAACACCATATCGTAAAGCTCGTCAAAATAAAATTTGTTATAAGAAACCTTCCAGGCCCCTTTCAGCGAACCGGCAATCGAAGCCGGAATCCCCGGGAATTTGACATAGAAGAACCAGGCGGTAAAAATACCCGAAAGCCCCATTAAGATCGCGACTGCCATGAGAACCGTTTTCATGCCGGCCTCCCCTTCATGGGCCGGCATTCCGGCCGCTTTGGCAA
>DATNMI010000056.1:0-4004 GCA_035602375.1 Nitrospiria bacterium
AGACCATCCGGAAGTACCTCGATATGGGGGTCTCGCGGGTGGTGCTGGGGACCTCTGTGATCAAGAACATCGGCCTTCTCAAGCTGTCAGCGGAAACCTTTCCCGGAAAGATCGTCGCCGGAATTGACGCCAAAGCGGGAAAGGTGGCCATTACCGGATGGACCGACGTTACCGCGGAACCGGCGCTGGAATATGCCATCCGGATCAGCGAATACGGCATTGCCGCAATTATCTATACTGATATCGAAAAAGACGGGATGATGGAAGGGCCGAATATCCCGCGGATCAGGGAGATGGCTTCCGCGATTTCCTCTCCGCTGGTCGTGTCCGGAGGGATCTCTTCCCTCGCCGATATTCGAAAAGTGCTTGAACTAAAAAACATCGAAGGGGTGATCATCGGGAAGGCCCTTTATTCCGGAGCGATCTCCCTTGAAGAGGCGGTGCGCCTGGCGATGGAGGCAGGATGCTGACCCGGCGGATCATCCCCTGTCTGGATGTGAAGGACGGGAGGGTTGTGAAAGGGGTCGAGTTTGAAAACCTCCGCGACGCCGGCGATCCGGTGGAAGCGGCCCGCTATTATAACGGAGAGGGAGCGGATGCCCTCTGTTACCTCGATATTACCGCTTCCCATGAAGGCCGGGGGACGTTTTTTAAAGTGGTTGAAGAGACGTCCGCGCAGGTCTTCATGCCGCTCACTGTCGGAGGCGGGATACGTTCTGTGGAGGATATCCGGAAATCGCTTCTGGCCGGTGCCGACAAGGTTTCAATCAACACCTCGGCAGTCGAGAATCCGGATTTTGTCCGTGAAGCCTCGAAACGGTTCGGAACGCAGTGTATCGTGGTCGCGATAGACGCCCGGAAAAAACCGGTCGGGGGATGGGAAGTCTACACCCATGGCGGCCGCAGGCCGACCGGTATGGACGCCGTTGAATGGGCAAAAAAAATGGCGGACTTCGGAGCAGGGGAAATTCTTCTGACCAGCATGGACAGAGACGGGACGCAGGAGGGCTATGATCTGGAACTGACGCGCACTGTTTCAGAGGCGGTTTCCATTCCCGTCATCGCATCGGGCGGCGTTGGCGCGCTCGAACATCTCTATGAGGGTTTGACGATGGGGCTGGCCGACGCCGTTCTCGCGGCTTCGATCTTTCATTTCCGCCGGTACACCATCCGGCAGGCCAAAGAGTTTCTTTCCGGGAAGGGGGTCCCTGTCAGGCTGCTATGAAGTACGATTTTGCAGATGAAATAAAATTCAATGCGGAGGGGCTGGCGCCCGCGGTAATTCAGGACGCGGAGAGCGGACAGGTTCTGATGGTCGCCTACATGAACAGGGAATCTCTCCAGGAGACCCTGCGGACGGGAAAGACGGTTTTCTGGAGCCGGTCCCGGAGAAAATTATGGCGAAAAGGGGAAACTTCCGGAAACGAGCAGACGGTTCTGGATATCCGGCTCGACTGCGATGAAGACGCGATCCTGATCAAGGTTTCCCAGAAGAACGGCGCCTGTCACACCGGGAAATTCTCCTGTTTTTACCGGAGGTGGGAGGGGGAGCGGCTTCAGGAGATAGAGGAGAAATCTCTCCCGTCCGGCACGGGAGAATCGGGAGGGGATATTCTGGAGCGGGTCTATGCCGTAATCCAGGAGAGAATCCGGAACCTTCCGAAAGATTCCTATGTGTCTTCCCTTTTTAAGAAAGGCGAGGATGCCATTTTGAAAAAGGTGGCAGAGGAAGCGGGAGAAGTCCTGTTAAGTTCCAAGGGGGGCCGAAAAGAGGAGATCATATGGGAAATTACCGACCTCTGGTTTCATACCCTTCTGGTTCTGGGATACCATGGCATCCCCCTCCGGGACCTGTTTGGAGAGCTTGAAAAGAGGGAAGGAAAAACGGGTTTGAGGCAAAAACCCGGAAAAAAGGAGGAATAAATGGGCGGATGCCTGTTTTGCAAAATTATCCGGAGTGAAATTCCAGCCAAGAAGGCCTATGAAGACGATCATGTCTTCGCCTTTCACGATATTTCGCCCCAGGCGCCCGTTCATATCCTCTTCATCACAAAAATTCATCGGGAACACCTCATGGATTTGAAAGAGGAGGAGGCCGCTTTTCTGACGGGCCGTCTTTTTGCCGCCATTCGAAAGACGGCTTCTGATCATGGACTGGACAGTAAAGGATTCAGAGTAGTGACCAACAACGGCGCGGAAGCCGGACAATCGGTGTTTCACCTCCATTTTCACCTTCTGGCCGGTCGTCCTATGGGCTGGCCGCCCGGTTGACACCGTATTTGCATTCCTGTTATACTTTGAGTTTATTTTCTTTTAGCAGAACCCTAATGAAATTCAGAGGAAGGGAGGGAAGAATGAATGTCGATCGTAAAAGTTAAAGAGAACGAATCTTTCGAAAACGCGTTGCGCCGGTTTAAGAAACAGTGCGAAAAGGCCGGAATTCTCTCGGAAATTAAAAAGAGAGAGCATTACGAGAAGCCCAGCGTCAAACGGAAAAAGAAAGCGATTGCGGCGCGGAAAAAAGCTTTGAAAAAAACCCGGGTTTTTGTGAAATAGGAATTGACCGACCTTATGCCAGGCCTCAAAGAAAAATTGATGGAAGAACTCAAGGAAGCGATGAAGTCCGGGAATGCCGACCGGGTCTCCGTCATCCGGATGCTCCGCGCCACGATTAAGAACCGCGAGATTGACCGCGGAAAAGGGTCAGAGTTGAACGATGCCGATGTGACGGAAGTTCTCATTTCAGCCGTCAAGCAGAGGAGGGACTCCATTGAGCAGTTCGCCAAGGGAAACCGGCAGGATCTTGTCGATCAGGAAAAGAAAGAGCTTGAAATTCTTCAGTCTTTCCTTCCGCAGGCGATGCCGGAAGAGGAGCTTAGGGCCCTGGTGAAGAAAGTGATTGCCGAGACGGGAGCAGCGGGAATAAGAGACATGGGAAAGGTCATGAAATCGCTCATGCCTTTGATCCTCGGCCGGGCAGATAACAGTTTTGTCAGCCAGCTGGTCAAGGAAGCCTTGAACCGGTGAGCGATCATGCCCTTCCCGCGCGGGGAGAGGCGATTCTTTGCAACAGGTGAATCAGGAAGCGGTAAAACAGCAGATCCGGGAGGCGACCGATATTGTCCGGTTGATCTCCGGGTATGTAGCGCTAAAGAAGGCCGGCCAGAACTGGGTTGGACTCTGTCCCTTCCATTCAGAGAAGACCGGTTCTTTTAATGTCAATGCTTCGCGCCAGATCTTTCATTGTTTCGGCTGCGGCGCTCATGGAGACGTTTTCAAGTTTATCATGTTGAGGGAGGGGTTGCCCTTCCCGGATGCCGTCAGGGAACTGGGGCGGCAGGCAGGCATTGCGGTGCCGGTTCCGGGAGAATTGTCCCGGGAAGATCCGGATGCCGATCTGATCCGGATCAACGAAGCCGCCAAGGATTATTTTCATAAGATGCTCCTGAAGGATCCCGGCGCGGAAAAGGCAAGAGCGTATTTGAAATCGAGGGAAATCTCTCCTGATTCCGTAGAAACCTTTTCAATCGGTTACGCGCCTCCCGGATCCCGGCACTGTTCGCAGTTTTTGGAGCGGATGGGGTTTAATCTTTCCAGAATCGAGAGGGCCGGACTGGTCGGGGCCAACCGGTCAGGAGGCGGGTTTTACGAAAGGTTTCGCGACAGACTGGTCTTTCCCGTCCTGAATGCCCGCGGAGAATGCGTGGCCTTCGGGGGGAGGGTTCTGGGGCCGGAAGGGGTTCCAAAATACCTGAATTCCCCGGAGACTCCTGTTTATGTAAAGAGCAAGATCCTGTTTGCCTTCGACCGCGCCTTTAAGGAAAAAAGCGGATCGATTGTGGTCGTGGAAGGCTACTTTGACGCCGTCAGGGCGCATGAGGCGGGAATAAGGAACGCGGTGGCCACTTGCGGCACCGCTCTGACGCCGAGCCACATTCAGCAGATCCGGAGAGCGGCGGGCAAGGTCTACCTGATTTTTGATCCTGATCCCGCCGGGGTCAGAG
>DATNMI010000061.1:0-2282 GCA_035602375.1 Nitrospiria bacterium
CCGTCTGAAAGCGATTGATGTGGGCGCCGGAGAGATTCCCAGGATGATTGATGAACTTCCGATCTTTTTTATCGCCGCCGCGTTCGCGGAAGGAAGCAGCCGGATTACCGGGGCTTCCGAACTTCGGGTCAAGGAGAGCGACCGGATTTCGGTCATGGCGAGGGAAATGAAGAAACTTGGAATTGGCGTGGAGGAATTGCCCGACGGCATGGTCATTACCGGGAGCGAAAAGAGGACGGCTGCCAGGTTTCAGAGCGAAGGAGACCACCGGGTGGCCATGTCGGCCGCCGTGGCCGCTCTCGCCGCTGACGGAGAGAGCGTGATTGAAGACGTGGATTGTATCCAGACATCCTTCCCGGAGTTTGAAGCGTTCCTCCGAAGGGCGTCTGGATCGCGGAGAGAGGCATGAAACGAAAAATCGCGATCGCCATTGATGGCCCCTCCGCTTCCGGAAAAACGACTGTTGCCCGGCTTCTTGCAGCGGAATTGGGATTTGACTGGCTCGATACCGGGCTTCTCTACCGGGCCATGGCCTGGACGGTGCTTCAGGAAAAGATCGATCCCCTGGACGAGGCGGCTGTCAGTCGGATATCCGGGGAAAAAGGGGTGACCCTCCGACGGGTGGAGGGCTCTTTTGCGGTTGAGATCGATGGAAAAGATGTGACGCGGGAGTTGAAAACGCCTGAATTAAGCCGGATCGCTTCGCAGATTTCTCAGTACCGGGCCGTCAGGGAAAGCCTGGCCGGAATTCAGAGAGAGACCGGAAACGAAGGGAATGTCATTCTGGTGGGGAGAGATATCGGGACCCAGATACTCCCGGACGCGCCGGTGAAATTCTTTCTCGACGCATCGCTGGAAACCCGCGGGAAAAGGCGCCAGGAAGAGCTTGTCCGGAAAGGTTTCAGGGTCACCCTGGCGGAGACGATCCGGGAAATGTCCCAGCGGGACCGGCAGGATCGGGAGCGGGCGATTGCTCCCATGGAGAAAGCGCCCGACGCGATTTTGATTGATTCGACCGGGATGTCGCTAAAAGAGGTGATTATGAACATGAGGGAAAAAGTCGGAAAAGTGACGGCTTGACTTTGCCCGGACCTGTGTTTATGTTGTATGCCGTTTTTCATGTTCTGTCATCGGCTGTTTTCAGGCTTTTTTTTGGATTTAAGGTTTACGGCCGGGAGAATGTGCCGAAAAAAGGGGGCGCGATCCTCGCCTCCAATCATTGCAGTTACGCGGACATTCTCCTGATCGGCTGCGGAATCTATCGCAGGCTGAAATATGTCGCCAAGGCGGAATTGTTCCAGAAAACCTTTTCAAGGATTCTCTGGACCCGGCTTGGCGGGATCCCCTTGAATCGCGGAGGGGTCAACCGCGATTCCTTTAAGAAGATCATTGAGGCATTGCAAGCGGGGAGCCTGGTGGTGATCTATCCGGAAGGGACGCGGTCGGAGACCGGAAAACTCGGGCCTCCCAAATGGGGAATCGGCATGCTGGTGGCCCTTTCCGGGATGCCGGTGATTCCGACCTATATTTACGGGAGTCACAAGGTTCTTCCGGCAAGGACCAAAAGAATTCATTTTCATCCTGTCGGCGTGACTTATGGGGAGCCGATGGATTTCACCTCGCTGTCGGGGACGCTGGCCGGTAAAGAACTCTATCAGGAGATCAGCCAGAGGATTATGGACCGGATCGGAGAATTAAAGGAGGCGTATCACAGAAAGTTTCCCGAAACCCGCATTCCCTGACAGATTCAGGGTGCAGGAATATAGGGTACAGGGGATAGGAAAACAGGGTATAGGGGTGCAGGGGCGTAAGGGTGTGGTGGATAGAATACCGAAAAAATTTAAAATCAGAAAAATAATATAAAAAAAGGGAGTAACTCACAGATGTCAAACGAACAGACCGCAGCACAGCCATTTAAGATTTCAAGAAAAATTCATGCCGGCGACGAGGGGGAAGAATTCTCCAAGGCGATAGAAGAGATGGAAGCGCTTTACGCAGAATCTTTCAAAAACCTCGAAGAGGGGAGCATTGTTGAAGGACGCGTGATCTCCGTTGAAAGAGACGGCGTCCTGGTGGACATCGGCTACAAGTCAGAGGGAACGATTCCAAAGGCTGAGTTTACAAAAGAAGATCTGGAAGCGCTCGTGGTGGGTGGGCCGATTTTCGTCTATCTGGAGCAGAGGGAAGATTCCGACGGGAACATCATCCTCTCCAAGGAAAAGGCCGACAAAATGAAGGTCTGGAAAGACCTTGAGAAGGTGAGCGACAAAGGCGAGGTGATA
>DATNMI010000067.1:0-3326 GCA_035602375.1 Nitrospiria bacterium
TCAGCCGGGCCAATTGATGACCTCTACCGGCGTCACCCATATTCCTAAGCCGCCCATCCTTTGGGACACGCTCCCTCTCCAGGACGCCATCGACTTTTCAATTTATGCCGTCCGTACCACAATCGACACCATGCGGTTTCAGGCAAGGCCCAAAAGCGTCGGCGGGCCGATCGACGTCCTGGTCCTCACCCCCGAAGGGTCGCACTGGATCCAGAGGAAGAACCTGCACGGCGAGCGCCGCCAGTCTTTCTAGGATGTGCCAACGCTATTCTTTTCCGCTAAAACTTTTTAAACTCGGTGTGATGATTCCCTGACCTTGGTCCGGAATGAGACTTTTCCGTCTGATCCGCTTCTGAGTGTTCTGATGCCGCTCGATGGCTTTTCGGCCGACCGCCCGGCATATTGAATTGCCTCCCCTTTTGATCCCGGGTCTGGGCGACCTGGTGGGGCATCGGGGCTGACAAATGTCTTGCCGTGAAACTCTGCCCCGACCCGGTCTCATCCCCTGAGACCTTGAAGAACGACATCGTTTCGGCAATCAATTTTGCCTGCAAGGCCAGTTCCTCGGAGGTGCTTGAGAGTTCTTCCGCGGAGGCCGCGTTCCGCTGGGTTACCGTGTCAACTTGCGAAATGGCTCTGTTAATCTGAGTTACACCCGCTGCCTGATCCCGGGAGGCGGCGGCCACATCCTGAACCAGTTCGGCTGTTTTTTTTATCGACGGAACCAGAGAGTCCAGTAGCCGTCCGGAACGTTCGGCTTTTGCCACGCTGGACCTTGCCAGCTCGCTGATTTCCTTTGAAGCTGACTGGCTACTTTCCGCCAGCTTTCTCACTTCAGCGGCTACGACGGAAAATCCTTTGCCATGTTCGCCCGCCCGGGCCGCTTCTATCGCCGCGTTTAGGGCAAGCAAATTCGTCTGGTAGGCTATCGCCTCAATGAAAGAAATCTTTTCTGCAATGGATGTCATCGCTTCGACTGTTTCCTTTACCGCTTTTCCGGACTCTTCCGAATCCTTCGCCCCTTTGACCGCCATCAGTTCAGTCTGGCCGCAGTTGCCGGAATTCTGGGCGATGGATGCGTTCATCTGTTCGAGGCTGGAAGTGGTTTCTTTCAGACTGGAAGCCTGTTGGCTTGTCCCATCGGACAGATTCCGGGCCGCGGAGGACAATTGATCGGAAGCGTAAGTAAATGCAACAATACCGTTACGCACATCTCTAATGCTCTGGGAAAGCCTCTGAGCCATTTCATTCATGCCTTTTAACAATGTTCCTGTTTCATCCTTGTTGAAGGCCATATCGCGCGCGGTCAGGTCTCCGCGCCCCATTCGTTTTGCGAAGCCAAGCGCCTGGGATAACGGCTTTGTAATGCTCCGGATGATTAAAATAAGAAGAAGATAAAAAAACAGTACGGCCGCCATCATAAGAATCAGCGAAGTCAGGCGCTTTTTCTGGAAATGGGCAATCTTTTGGTCAAGCATGGCATTCAGGTCATTGATCCCGGTTTGCCAAAGCCTGTAGCTTGATTCCAGCGCCTTTAAACCGATCTCTTTATACTGCTCGGGAGTAACATCTGTTCCCCGGGAGTTCCCAATCTGGCCGGTCAGGGCAATAAACGTCCGAATCGAAGACGCAAATGCGTCAAGGGCCGGAGGAAAGTTTTCCTGAAAGTCCTTGTTTATTCCGTTGACGTCTTGATCCTCGCTGAGAGCGGTCCTGCCGCTTGAGATAATCCGATCAAGGTCCGAATGTTTGAGAAAAGAAGAATACGTATTAAGCTGGAGCAACTCCTGGTTTGAAGGTGTTTTCTCTTTCAGGACCTTTTCTCCGTAGACGATCATATCCTGGATCCGGTCCTGTATCTGAGGCAGCGCCAGGAGGGTGTCGTCCATCAGGTAATAGGTGTCCAGATCAGGGTCTAGAATTAAATTGGAGGTCTCTCCTATATGCGTGATCATCGTCCGTATATCCCCAATTAAATGGAGATGTCTTCCTTCACTCTTTTCAGGACTCAAGTCTTCATGTTGCCTGTTGAAGTCCTCCCACTCCTTTTTTATTGTGGCCGGACGATAGTGTTCCCTTTTTCTCTTTGCCAGTCCCTCGTAGGTGACCCGAAGGTCGATCCCAAGCGCTTTGTCGACCCTCATCAGGCCGTCAAATGCCTTGTCGACCTCGCCGCTCATCCCCGAAAGCTCGTCTTTGAGATCCCCCCGCCCGTTTAATACGAGATATTCCAGCAACCGGTGTTTTGAAAGCGTTTCCAGAAGACCTTCAAGGGAGCGCTGATATTCATTTCCATTTTTTTCCAACCGGGCGAAGTTAATTTCAGAATTGCTTGCCTCGATTAAAAGATACAAGACAAGTCCGATTGGAAGAGAAAAAATAAGGCCGATCATAGCCAGTTTACGGGTTATTTTTATGTTTTTAAGCATCTTATCCCAAATTCTAAAAGAATAATGTCGCGATTAAGGTATTGATTAAACGCTACCTGCCATTAATTGTACCTTATTTAAGAAAATTTGCCATACGGGAGCATTTCGTACTCGATCGGATGAGCATGCCGGGAAGTTCTATCGCCTCGTCTGGTGCATGGGGGATCACTCTTTATTTATTAGAGGCAGGATTGGGCGTTTTACTCTGGAAAGGTTCATTGGTTACAATGTTCGAAACAGATAAGGGAAAGTTATTAATTTCTTCCTATTCGAGCATTGATACAAAATTAAAATCATTGCACCTTTCTACCCGGACTATTGCTTTTTCCAGGGCAATGTCTTGCAAATAAATCCTGCCGCATTTTTATGACCTCCGCCCCCATGGGTCTTTGCAATTTTAGAAACATCAAAATCCCCCGTTGAGCGTAATGAAACTTGATAGAGTTTTCTGCTCCCATCCCACACCCATCCTACTCCCATAGGCGGTTTTATCTTCGATAATTCAGCAAGTACCTCTGAATGAAGAACAGAAGCATTAACCGCCAATGTTTCTATTCCGGAAAGCTCCATCTTTTCGGCTGTTTTGGTCATTTCTTTGACAAATTCATTGACAACCTTCATCATTGCCTTCCCATCGGAAATCAATTTGGGTTCTTCTCCATCCCAGGTTTCCAATATCGTCAACCATTTCTGAAAATCAAAACTTTCCGCATGTAATGCCGCAGAAATTTCTCGACTCATGGGTAAATTCCATTTCCATAAATCCTTATCTTGTATATAAAGAATCATTTTTGGTACCGGAAGCGCAGGATAGAAAAATTCCCAGGCGAGGTAAGCGCCGCAATGATCCATATTAAATACCGTATAATCCAATCCTTCCAGATCGAATTGCGCGGT
>DATNMI010000483.1:0-2406 GCA_035602375.1 Nitrospiria bacterium
CCGCTGACGGGGCACCCGCTCGGAATGTGGATCGCCTCCCTTTGTGACAAAACTTTCTCTCGTTCAAACACCGTCCGGAGATTCAACAGTCCGAGCCCGATCCGGTCTTCTCCCGGACTGTTTTCAACGCCGTTGGGGTCCAAAATAGCATTCCCCATCATTTGAAACCCGCCGCAAAGGCCTGCGAGGGTTCCTCCGTTTGAAACAAAAGACCTGATCTCCTTTTCCAGCCCGGCCTCCCGCAAAGCGTCGAGGTCCTTCGCGACATTTTTCGAACCCGGAAGAATGAGGGCGTCGGGAATAAAAGGAAGCGACGAGAGACCTTTGCCCGATGGCAGAAAATGCAATGCCACGTCCGGTTCGCCGAAGAAGGGATCCAGGTCAGTAAAATTGGAAATCCGGGGAAAATCAAGGACGACGATCCTGATGCTGGAACCGTCCGGTTTGGACAAACCGTTGGCCCCGTAAGAACCTTCCCGGTATTTGAGAGAGACGGAATCTTCCTCGGGCAGGAAAAGTCCCTCCAGGAAGGGGATCACCCCCACGACCGGCCTTCCGGTCAATTCCCTGATTTTGGAGAGGCCCGGCGCAAGAATCGCGCGGTTTCCCCGGAATTTATTTAAAAGAAATCCTTTAATCCGGGAGGCCTGATTTTCCGGAAGAAGGGCCAGAGTTCCGACCAGTCCGGCAAAGACCCCTCCGGCGTCGATGTCCCCTGCCAGAAGGACCGGCGCGTCGGCCATTTCAGCCGCTCTCATATTGACGATGTCATGTTCCATCAGATTGATTTCCGCAGGGCTTCCCGCCCCTTCCAGCACCATGATATCGGCTTCGGAGGCCAGCGATTCATAAGCCTTCTCGACAACAGGAAAAAGCCCCGGCTTGAGATTGGTATATTCCGCCCAGCTGGCCACTGGCAGCGATTTCCCCATGACAATAACCTGCGAACCGTCCTCCCGGGACGGTTTGATTAAAATCGGGTTCATCCGGACATCCGGATCGCGGCGGCAGGCCTGCGCCTGAAGGGCCTGTGCCCTGCTCATTTCAAGGCCGTCCCGCGTCACATAGGCGTTAAGGGCCATGTTCTGAACTTTAAACGGCGCCACCCGGTACCCGTCTTCCAGAAAGATTCTGCAGAGGGCCGTTGTCAGCAGGCTTTTGCCGACATTGGATCCTGTCCCCTGAATCATGATGGCCTTTACTTTCCGCGGACCCATTTTCCCTCGTTCAATCAGCCGCTAAAAACCGGCATGGACGTTCCATAATACCAGCGCAAATGCCTCGCAAACTTCTCCCGTGCCTCCCACAATATCTCCCGTAACGCCTCCGAGCCGGCGCTTGAAAAAATAACCGGCCAGAAAAGAAAATCCGATGATCAGAACCGAAACGCACAATCCTTTCCATTTCGCGATCAGAAAGACCGCGGGAACGGCAATCAGGAGCGAATAGATACACGCCTTTTTTTCCGCGCTGGAAATAAAGGAATCGGCAAGTCCCTGACCGGGCCGTGCAGAAGGAAAAAAGACCATCAGGGTCACAAAAACTGTTCTTCCGAGGAGCGGCGTAACCAGAAGCGCGGTTTGGGCTTCGGAAGCGGTGAGGGCCCCAAGGGAAACCGCTTTAAATCCGAGAAGGAAAATCAATCCCGCCGCTCCAAACGCACCAATGGTGCTGTCTTTCATAATCCTGAACGCATCTTCGCGGTTCTTTCCCTGTAATCCGTCAAGGGTATCCGCCAGTCCGTCCAGATGGAGCCCCCGGGTCATCAACGCCATGAATAACAGGACGGACACTACTGCCAGAGAAGAAGGCAATACCCGCGTCATCCCGAAGTAGACGCCAGCTGACAGGCCGCCTAAAATCAACCCGACCAGCGGGAAAGCGGGAAGAGACTTTCCGAGCTCCGCTCTGCCAACCAGCCTTTTTCGCGCAAACGGCAAAGGGACCGCTGTCAGAAAGTTCCAGGAGTCCAGAAGACGGAAAAACATTTCTGTTCAGGCTTCCTTTCCTGAAACGCCGGCCTCGTCAAAAGTAGCCATTTCTGAAAGTATCCGCACACTTGTCTCTACGAACCCCATTCCCAGGACGGCGCCTGTCCCTTCACCCAGCCGGAGATTCAGGTCCAGAAGAGGATGAAGACCCAGATTTTCCAGGATCAGGCGATGACCGGGTTCGACCGACTGGTGGGAGGCGAGCAGATAATTTAAAACCCGGGGACTGAGCCGTACAGCTACCAGGGCCGCGGCGCCTGAAATGAACCCGTCGAGAACGACGGGAATTCTTTGGCTGGCCGCGCCCAGAATCAGGCCGGTCAGGGCGGCAATCTCAAACCCCCCCACCTTGGCCAGAACATCCAGAGGGTCTGCCGGATCCGGATGGTTGATCCGGATGGCGGCTTCAATCTTT
>DATNMI010000074.1:0-2116 GCA_035602375.1 Nitrospiria bacterium
ATCCCCTTGTCAAACTCTTTCAGGTCTATAGAGGCGTTTCCCAGATAAAAGTATCCCCAGGCTGCCGCGCCGGACCGGGGATAGGTCGTCACAAGTTTCTGATAAAGATCCGCCGCCTGCCGGATATGTTTTTCTCTCTCCTCGCCCGACGACTGGTTCCTTTTGGAATATTCAGAATATGCCGCATATTCCATATCTCTCGCGCTTCTTTCTGTCCGGCTTGAAACAAGCTCGTAGCTAAAGAACGCCACAATCGCGAGCAACGCCCCGCCCAGCAGAACCAGATAGGGAACTTTCCTTTCCTGGAAGTGCGAAAACAGCTTTTCTGAAAGAGTTCCAATCACCACGGGGGCATTGTCAGTTTTGGTATGAATCTTCCTGCGATATGGCATCGCGTAATCTCCTTTTTTAAGAAACCGATTTTAAATTAAAACGACAAAAAAATCAAAAAACCCTGCTTGTCACAAGTAGATTCATTTGTTATATTTTAAACGTGATCAGAAAATTAAACAATTCCACTAAAGGATCAAACTTCTTGAAACCAAAATTACGGAACTTTATCCCGGCCGCGCTAGCTTTCGCGCTGACAATTGCGCCATTTCCCGCTTCCAGGGCCGGAGAAACCTCTTCCCCTCCGGCGGAGAATGGTCTGGACTCTCTCGCGACATCTGCTGCCCCCGGGAATAATGAAGGCGCTTGCGCCACTCCGCCTTGTGATAAGAAGAGAGCCAAACTTCCTTCATTCAAGGTGGTTTTTCATAACACGTCCGGACAAACCCACCTTCTAGTCGGCTCCCGGACTACAGACAAAGAGATCGAAAACCTGATCTATTATCTCGCGGAGGTCAGGAAGATCAAAGGCCTGGAAAAAGTCGGAATATCCCCATCCGGAGTCGGAGGTTACGAAAGAGGAAGCATCCTGATTTTCAAGGAGATCCGGTGGGCCCGGGGAGAGAAATTAAACAACCCAAGACTTAAAGAAAAAACCTACGGCCACCATGTTAAAGCTGAATACATCTGGAATTCCGGTAACGAGATCGCCTATTTCGGGCAGAAGACCCTGTTCAGTAACAACCTGAGCACGCCGTAAAGCATGGCTGTTACCTTAATGACCGCCGCCGGCGCCCCGCCGGTCTGTTCTCCTTCTGCTCCCGGCCCGCCGGTCCGGAAAAGATATGGGAACAGTTCGCTTCCTCCGATCGCTCCTTCTGATCTTCAGCGTCTGTTCGGAGAGCGTCACAAGTCTTTTTTGAAGAGAAAGCAGACCTGCTTCAAGCTGGGTCAACTCACAGGTAGGGCACTCCAGCTCTTCTTTCTCCCGAAGAAAATTAAAAGACTCTTCCTCCTCCTTTGAATAAAAAGTCCATCCGTATATGTGGCCAAAACGGCATTCATAGACGACTGTTTTCCCTTCGCCGCTATGATCTGACCTTTTCGTTTCCAGTATTTTCATTCTGTCTATCCCCGTCATCCTAAAATCTAAAATGATTATAAGGAAATCATCTTGAAAAAGCAATTTTACTGAAACCCTGGTTGAATCCTCAACTCAATTATGATAACTTAAACAATATCTTTTCCTGAAGGGGAGATTAAAAATGACTGAGGAAAATCAAGGGTTTACCATTTCAGACCGGAGAATAAAAGAAGATGAGCCGGGCGGGGAAACAAAACCGGCAACCGGACCCAAAAAAGAAAACACGGAGGCTGGCTCTCATGACGCCATACAGGGAGAAAAGACAAGAGTTGATTTCCAGGGCTTTATTCTCTCTCTTGGAACAACAGCCCTCGTTCATCTTGGAGAGCCTCCCTTTCCCGGCACGGAAAAGGCCCCGGCGAACCTGCCTCATGCGCAGGAAATGATCGACATTCTTTCTCTTCTCCAGGATAAAACCAAAGGCAATTTAACTCAGGAGGAAAACCGTCTCCTATCAAATCTCCTCTACACGCTCCGGATGAAATTCGTGGAAATCAGTAAGAAATAAACTTCCGGCTGGAGAAGTGATTGCGAAAAAGAATCATCTACGCCCTTTCCATAGCGCTCATCCTCCTCCTTTCATTTAATCTCTTGCTGCGGGGCGGTTTATTTTCCAAAACATTAAAAGCTGTATTTATCAAG
>DATNMI010000093.1:0-1663 GCA_035602375.1 Nitrospiria bacterium
ACTCTTCAGAATCTTCTGATATTCCTCTTTTGTCAGACCATGGTCCAGTGCCAGCTGTTCATTCACTACAGGTTCCACAACACTTCCTTCGTAAGAGCTCGGAGTCAAGGCTCAAAGCAAAATTTTATTTTTTTCCTTCGAGCTTCCAGCTTCCAGCTTTGCGCTGACGTGATCGATCATCGATTTGAAAATTCTTTTTCCATGGTCGCTTCCGAGAAGGGCTTCCGATGAACGGTCAGGATGGGGCATCAAGCCGAGAACATTGCGCTCCAGGTTGCAGATCCCGGCGATATCATCCAGAGAGCCGTTTGGATTATCTCCCGGGGCGTACCGAAAAATAATCTGTTGATTGTCTTTGAGTTCCTTGAGGGTTTTTTCGTCGCAGTAATAATTGCCTTCCGCGTGGGCAACAGGCATTCTGAGAAGTTCGCCTTTGCGATAAAGGGACGTAAAGGGCGAGTCGGTATTTTCCACCCGAATCATCACGTCGCGACAGACAAACCGGAGAGACCGGTTCCGGAGGAGGGCGCCGGGAAGAAGCCTGGCTTCCACGAGGATCTGGAAGCCGTTGCAGATCCCGATAATCAGACCTCCGCTCCTGGCAAATTTCCTTACGGAATCCATGATCGGAGAGAACCTCGCGATGGCCCCCGTCCGAAGGTAGTCTCCGAAAGAAAACCCGCCGGGAATGATCAAAAGATCAACTCCTTCAAGCGACGTCTCTTTGTGCCAGATCATCCGGACGTCCGCCTCGAGGACAGAATGAACCGCGAAGGCGCAGTCCTGGTCGCAGTTGGAACCGGGGAATACGACGACGCCGAATTTCATGGAAAAGCCCCCTGAAAATGGATTTTATAGATTACCATGCCTTCAGGGGCATTTCAAGGTTTTTATGGATTTTCAGGACTCTCCGGGGGGAAAAAACGTCCCGGGGAAACGGATCAGTTGATCTCTACCTTGAGCAGTTCCTTCACCTTGCTGAGAAGCGCGGCTGTCTGAATCGGCTTGGTGAGGTAAGCATTGGCTCCCAGTTTTAATCCCTTTTCCTTGTCAACTTCTGCCCCTTCGGTCGTGACGATAATCACTGGAATCGCCGAATAGGCCGGTTCTTTCCGTATAATGCTTAACAGTTTTAACCCGTCCATCAGGGGCATGTTGATGTCCGCAATAATGAGGCTGAATTTTTCCTCAGCCATTTTCTTAAGGGCATCCACACCGTCGGTCGCCTCGACAATCTTGGCGTCCCGAATCCTCTTGAGGCTGAAGGTCACCAACTGCCTCATGGTGGGGGAATCTTCAACAACCAAAAAAGATAGCTGGCTCATTTCTCTTTCCTTTCTTTCTCTTCCTGAAACGGCGCTGTGTTTCAGGATATAATACCGGTTTCGCTTACTGGTTCCGTCCGCTTAACAGGTTAATAAACCCATGAATGGTGGACAACTTTCTTTCCGACTGCGAATAAAGCCTCGAACTGAAAATTGCCGTGGCGGCGTGTCCAGCCAGCATGGAAAATAGTTCATAGTCCACGCGGTTCAATCTTTCCTTTTTCTGTTCCAGGAGCGAGAAGACCGCAATAACGCCGAGCGTATGCTCCTTGATCTTCAAAGGGATGCAGACGATCGGGAAAAGAGGATCGTCCGAATGATGGGCCTTTAGATCGCTG
>DATNMI010000097.1:0-5155 GCA_035602375.1 Nitrospiria bacterium
GGCCTCCATCAGACCAAAATTGAACTGACCCGGTCGATCCGATACCATCTTCCTCTCGTGGTAGCCCTCATTGACATCGACCGGATGAAAACGATCAATTCGGACCATGGCCAGAACGCGGGAGATGCCCTTTTATCGCAAATGGGGAAATTGATCCGGGAAAACTTCAGAGACATTGATATCTGCAGCCGGTTTGAAAATGATGATTTTCTGGTCTCCCTGCCTCACTGTTCAAAAGAAGAAAGCCTGACTGCCATGGGCCGTCTCCAGAAACGACTCTCCTCGAACCCCTTCCGGGACCTGCCGCTTGAGCTTGGCATTTCTGTCAGCATCGGGATGGTGCAGCTTCCCCATACTGAAATCAAGAACGAAGAGCTCCTCCTTTCCACTCTCTTCAGCGCGCTCAAGAAAGCCAAGGAAAAAGGAGAGGCATCGCTAGCCTTCTGGAATGAAGAGGAAAAAGAGGAAATTTCCGGTGGGTGATAAGGTAATTAAAATTCTCATCGGCCTGACGATCCTCTCCCTGCTTTTGATTTTGGGTCTGATTCTCTTTTCCCCCTACCTCCTTCAGGCTTACAAGAAAGAAATCGCCGAAGAGATCGGTAAAAGCGTTCACCGCAAGGTGGAGATTGATAAAATCTCTCTTTCAATTTTATCCGGCCTTTCAATGAAAGTGGCCGGCCTGAAGATCCACAACGAACCGGGTTTTGCTCAACCGTACCTTCTTAAAGTTGTAGAAATTGACCTTTCACTCGAGTTCTGGCCTCTCCTCCGGCAAAGGATTGAAAGCCGCGAGATCCTCATACGGCATCCGGAGATCTTTATTGAAACCACCGCGAAAGGGATAAGCAATTTTAAGTCCCTCGAGGGAAGCAAAAAGAAACCCGATTCTTTGTCCGACGCTCCTTCCGTTGAAATTATTCCCGGAATACGGATTTCCCATTTTATTGTCGCCGACGGAATGATCTCCACCGAAGACCGGATGTCCGGAGACAAGACATCCCTGCAAGGGATCGGAATTGAAATTGATAAGGTGGAGTTACTTCCTCCCCAACCCGGAAAAAGCCTGATGGAAGAAATCAAGACCGAAGGGGCGGTTCGGATCGGAAAAGGAAAAATCAATGCTTTTGAATTTGAAGACCTTTCCGGGAAATACCAATTTGAGAAAATGGTCCTGAAATTGAAAAACTGGACGTTGAGGGGTTACGGAGGGAAAATTTCAGGGGAACTCAATCTCGACCTCAACAGCGCCCTTCCCCGATATCAGGCCGCCGGACGGATCGAGAAGCTCAACCTCAAGGAGCTGATTACCGGGACAACGTCGGCAGGCGATGTTCTGGAAGGCGACTTTTACGCCGATCTGAAGGCCGATGGAAAAGGGTTTGCCTTGCAGGAGATGAAAAAACAGCTGACCGGAAACGGGACTTTTAATCTCAGAAACGGCGTTCTAAAGACGGTCAATCTGGCCAGACAAATTTCTCTCCTGACCAGAGTCAGGGAGGTTGGGGCCTTCCGGTCAAATGAAGAGACCCCGATCGAATATCTCAAGGGGGAATTTTCAATATCCGAAGGAAAAATGAAATTCAGCACGCTACAGGGGAAAATTCCCGAAGGGGAAATTCAGGGGAGCGGCGCGGTCGATTTCGACCGGAACCTTGATTTCAAAATGAAATTAGTAATGAGCCAGGAGATGACCGCAAAAATCCCCGAAAACAGCAGGGCTTACCTTGCAGGGTCCGGAGGAGAGGGAGAAATCCCATTTACAATGACCGGAAAGGCCGATGCCCCCCAGGTCCGCCTTGAAACCGGAGAAATTGCGCGGAAGGCGGCCAAAGAAGGGGTGCGCAAGGGGGTTGAATCCCTATTAAACAGGTTTAAACCCTGACAACGGCGAAATTATCCATAAATTTACCGGGGGAAGGCTTCTTTAATCCCTCCATCGACCGGAAGGATCGCGCCGGTCGTCTTGGCAGACCTTGGGGAGGCCAGGAAGAGAACCGCTTGGGCAACGTCGTCGGCAAGAATCCTCGTCTTGAGGATATTTCGACCGGCGTAAAATTCTTCCACCTGACCAAGGGATATTCCATACGCCTTGGCACGCTCGGTCCTGACCTCCTTGTTCCAGAGGCCGGAATCCTGGAATATCCCGTCGGGGTTGACCATATTGACCCGTACGCCATGCTCCCCGTTTTCAATCGCCAGGATTCTCGCCAATTGGCTTTCAGCCGCTTTGGACGAAGAATAGGCGCCAAAATCTTTCCCGGGGGCCAGCACGTTCTTCGTGGAAATAAATACGATATTGCCGCCGATCCCCTGTTCCCTGAATAGACGGATTGCCTTTCTCGAAACGAGGAAATGCCCTTTCGCATTGACCGCGAACGACTTTTCCCAGTCTGAAAGCGCCAGGCGGTCTATGGGACATGACTTCGCGTAGCCTGCGTTTGACACCAGAAGATCGATCCCGCCGTATTTTAACACGGCCGAGTCAAATGCCTGTTCCACGCTCATTTCCCGTGTGACATCCATTTCAAGAACTTCGAGCTGTCCTTCGGCAATTTCCTTTGCATGATCTTTCCGCGCCTGTTCCAAACGTTCAGCGTCGACATCGGTCAGGACGACCATCGCCCCTTCCTTGAGGAGGCGCTCGCAGATCGACTTGCCGATCCCCCTGCTTCCTCCTGTCACCAGCGCGACGGTCCGGGAAAACTCCTTCTCCTGGGGCAGGAGGGTCAGTTTGTAGTTTTCCATAGGCCAATACTCGAAATCGCATATCTCGCCTTTTGAAAGGAAGGTATACCGGTCAATGGCGGAGGACATCCGGATCACGCCGATCGCGTGAAGGAAAAGGTCCTGAACGACTCTCGCCGCCCGGACATCTTTTCCCGTCGTCACCAGGCCCAGACCGGGAACCAGAATAACGCGGGGATTCGGGTCAAGCATGGCGACGCCGGGCGATTTATACCGGTTAAAATAATCTTCATAATCCTTCCGGTATTTCTCAAACAGATCATGGACCCGCTTCCGATCTACCTTTCCATCATCAACAAGGCCGGGAAGGGGATCCAGCACAAGCGGGTTTGGTTTAACGTGCATCAGATGATCCGGAGTAAAGGGGCCTGCCTGGGAGAATTTTGGACCCCGTTCGGAATTGACAAAATCAAGGACCGGACGGCTGTTGTTGAAAAGGAGGATCATTTTTCTGGTCCCGCTGATCTCCCCTCTGAGAACCGGAAGAACCGATGCGGTCCATTTCCTCTCCTCTTTCGTTCCGGGCCGGAAGAGGCTGTTTTTGACAACCTGGCGCCCCAGCGGATATTTCTTTCTCTTTAATTTTGCCTGGATATATTTTTCCGCCATCGTATTGAACGCGATGGTCCTCTCATAGGCTTCCCGGGCGTCATTCCCCCAGGTGATCAGACCATGCTTGTCAAGGACAAGCCCATCGACATCTGGGCTTTCCCGGAGCGCCTCCCCCACTTTTTTGGAAAGGGTAAACCCCGGCCTGAAATAGGGAATGATCAGCATCCGTTTTCCAAATACCTCGCGGATGATCTTCTCCGCCTTTGAGGTATCGGTCAAGGCGCAGATTGCGTCGGCATGGGTATGGTAAACATGCGGAAAGGGAATAAAGGCATGGAGAAGCGTTTCAATGGAGGCCTTGGGAGCCGAAGGCTCCAGGGAACATTTGGCCTGGTAAGCCACCATCTCGTCATCGGACATCGCCTCCCTGTCGATCAGGGGAAGAAGGTCGTCGAGGCGAAGGGGGCAGAATTGTTTTTCGACAATGGTTCGCATGTCCGATCCGCTCCCCTTGATCCAGAGAATATTCGTTTTTCTTCCCAGATGGTCTTTTCCGGCCGCCTTGATGGAAGAGTTCCCTCCGCCCCAGAGAACCAGATTAGGGTCCTTGCCGATCAGGCGGGAAACATAAGTGACCACCCCTGCGGGAGTTTTAATTTTTCTGAACTCGGATTCCGACCATAGACTTTTCATTTCTTATCCTTTGATTTTCTTTCGTTATTGTGGTTAAGGGCCCGTTTGACCCGGTAGACAAGGCCAAAAGCAATCAGGAACGAGAAGGGAAGAAACAGGCCTGTCGCCAGGGAAGGACGGGAAAGGAAACCCCAGTCTTCCAGGCTTTTGAAAAAATAATTTGAAATTCCCGTAATGTAGTAGGTCAAAACAATGACCGACAACCCTTCAACGGTCTGCTGAAGGTGAACCTGGTTTTTAGTGGTCTGATCAACCGATTGCAACAGAACCAGGTTCTGTTCCTCCATCGCCATCTCAACGCGGGCGCGGAGAACGGCAACGGCCCCCTCAACCGATTTATGGAGGGCATCGACCCGCTCAATCAGCCGCTGATATCCATCCGCGATACCGCGAATACTCCTGTTTACGGATACCCCCAAGGTGGAATGGCCTTTAATGGGAACCTCTCCCAGTTCATTCAAAGTCACCCGGAGGATAGAGTCATAAGGAAACGCCGAAGCGAGATTGTACCGCACCCGGTCCCCGATCCGGTTTATCCGCGCCAAACCCCGGGTCAACAAGACAAGCCATTCTTTTAACTGTTTAGGGCCTGCTGTTTCCAGGCCGCTTGAAATTTCTTCCCTTTTCTCGACCTGCTCCTTCTCAAGGTTAAAGACCTGATCCATATATTCGTTAAATTCATCCATGGGAAGAAGAATGAGCCGGGAGTAGTTCTCAAGAAAAGTCACCGATTCGACCAGCAAATCCACCTTTTCCTGGAAATGGGGCGAATTTCCGGAAGAGATCAGAAACCGGACATGTGATTTTTCCGTCGGCTGAAAGTCGGTATAAACCTCCGCGGCCCCTTCGAACACCTGGCTCGCGAACAGTTCCGGGCCTTGAAACAATTTTCCAAGCTCCTCCGGGCGGGGGGCCTCTTCGCGGATCAGAATGTCGGACCAGGTAATCCGGGCGCCCATCGGGCAGACCGGAAACTGATACCCGGGGAGATCGATATCCCCGAATGCCAGACTCCGTCCGTTCCCTGACGAAAAATGCCAGGTCTGATAGCTGTAATATTCCGTATGAAGCCGCCAGACAATTAACAGAACGTCTCCGGAAGGATATTTCCGGACCCCGAGACCGGCCCGGGGACCTTCCGTGATATCGGCGGGAGAGATTT
>DATNMI010000099.1:0-2792 GCA_035602375.1 Nitrospiria bacterium
TCGTCGTTTCATAAGAAAGGATAATGATCGGCGGAACGAAAATAATTGGCCTCCCTCCCCGCGGAAGGGGATAGAGAACAGAAGTGATTGTCGTTAGAAGAATGCCGAAGAAAAATCCAGTTATCGCTCCTGTAAAAGTGAGATATCGGATGGGATTTTTCTTCTCGCCTAAAAGAGATTCAATCTCTTCATGGATAGAAACAGGAGAGAGCGTGGTGATTTGATACCCCATTTCTTTCAGCCGACGGCCCGCATGAAGCAGTTTT
This sequence comes from Nitrospiria bacterium, assembly GCA_035602375.1. Lineage (GTDB taxonomy): Bacteria > Nitrospirota > Nitrospiria > JACQBW01 > JACQBW01 > DATNMI01. The sequence continues at coordinate 267 of DATNMI010000099.1, forward strand.
TCCAAATCCTCAAATTGACCGATAACCGCATCGACCATGATCTTGCCTCATTTCTTTAGAAGAATGCCAAAATCTTCTTTCACCTCATAAATAGAAACACTGGGCCAAAATTTGACAAAAAGAAGAAAAAGCATCGTAAAAAAGGAAAAAGAACCGAGGGTAATCGATATTTCTATCCAGGAGGGGAAGTAGTTATGCCACATGAAGGGAAGAAATTTTCTTGAGAGCGAGGGAGCGATAATCAGATACCTTTCCAGCCACATGCCAACATTAATCCCAAGCGAAATAAGAACCGAGAGCGTGATCGAAAACCGGACCTTTTTAAAAATCAACAGGAGTGGAAAAACAGAATTCACCAATATCATCAGCCAGAAAAGATAACTGTAGGGCGGAGTCCACATCCGGTATGCCAAAATATCATTTTCAAATGTGTTGTTTGCGTAATAAGAGGTCATAATTTCAAGGATATTAATGTATGTCCATATCAGGGAGAGAGCCACCAGGAGCATATTGACTTTGTTGAAGTGGTCTGGCGTAATATATTTTTCCATTTTTAAAGTTTTGCGAAGGATGGCAATCAGGGTAATAATCCCGGCGGATCCTGAATAAATAGCCCCGACAACAAAATAAGGAGCAAAGATCGTTTGGGCAAATCCAGCCACATTTGAAAGCGCAAAATCCCAGGAAACGATGCTATGGACGGAAACGGCAAGGGGGATGATTAAAACGGCAAAAAAGGTATAGGCACGAAAAAGCCAGTGCCATTCAAAATCGGTTCCCCTCCACCCTAACGCCAAAGTGGTGTAGATCGGTTTCCTCCACCCGGTCACCCGATCTCTGACTGCTGCCAGGTCAGGAATGGATCCAAAATAGAGAAATATAGCGCTGGAGGTCATATAGGTTCCAATGGCAAAAACGTCGAACATCAACGGAGAGGAGAAATTAACCCATAGATAACGGAAATTGGGAATCGGCAGGAGCCAATAAAAATTCCATGGTCTTCCCAAATGCACAAATATAAAAAGAGCCGCGGTTAAGACGGAAAAAAAGGTCATGGCTTCCGCGCTCCGGTAAATGGCTCTCCTCCAGGGCGTTTCGGTAATAAAAAGAATGGCCGAAAGAAGGGTGCCTGAATGACTGATCCCGATCCAGAAGACAAAATTAACGAGGTAAATTCCCCAGACAGAAGGGGTGTTTAATCCAGTGATTCCCTGACCGGTAAACAACTGGTAGATCCAGGGAACGATCCAAAACAGGACAAATCCAAAAAAGCTTAAACCAAGCGCAAAATAGTAGCTCGACCCGCTTTGGGTCATGGTGTCAACGATGTCCTGGTTGATTTTCTCGTAGACCGGGTTTTGAGCATTCTCCTTGTTTTCCATGATCTATCGATTGACCTGAACAGAAGGGGTTTTCATTAAATCTTTTGAGAGATCTCATCATTCACTACCTTTTTAAGATAGATGACCGACGGATCGGTGTTGAGTTCTTCCAGTAGCCGATAGGTTCTATTGCTATCGGCCATTTTAGAGACTTTACTTCCGGGATCGAGCCTGTCTCCAAAAACAAGCGCCCCGGAGGGGCAGCTCTGGACACAGGCAGGAACAACGTCCCCATCTCTTAAAGGCCGCCTCCCTTCATCTTTGGCTTTGTCTTTGGCCGCCCTGATTCTATGAATGCAAAAAGTACATTTTTCCATCACCCCTTTTTCTCTAACGGTCACATCCGGATTGTACTGTTCATCCAGCGGTTTTGCTCTTTCCCAGCTGAACCAGTTAAATCGGCGAACATCATAAGGACAATAAACGGCACAGGTAAAGGTTCCTACGCAACGGTTGTATACCTGAACATTTAAGCCGTCCTGATTATGGTACGTGGCATACGTTGGGCAGGCCACCTCGCAAGGCGCTTTACCACAATGCTGGCACATGATCGGAATAAACTTGATTTTTACATCAGGAAATTCCCCTTCCACATATTTTTCAATTCTTATCCAGCTCATATTTCTTGAGTTGCCGCAATCTTCTTTACCCACGACAGGAAGGTTATTTTCGGCGTAACAGGCGGCCACGCAGGCCGTGCAGCCGGTACACCGGTCCAGATCGACCACCATGGTCCACCGGTGGTCCGGCTTTTCAAAATACCCTGGCCTAAGATAAGGCCTGAGGTACTCCATCATCTTTGCAAAAAGGCCAGCCATTTAGAAAACCTCCTTTTTAAATCCCTGGATAGACGTTGTTTCAATAACCTCTCTGCCAAGCTCTTTTTCCGTTCCGGCCAGCTTAACCAAGTGGGCTTTTTTGGGGCTTCGATACACCAAGACCCGGGTGGAATTAAGTAAGAACGTTCCTGTATTCGGATCTGTTCTGTCGGGGAGGATTTCAAGGGGATTCGCCCCCCGATTTTCGGCATATCGTCCAAAAAAACGGTGACCCTGACCAATGGGAATTGCCACGGTATCTGGCCTGATCCCGGGGTAAAGATATAAAGGGACATCTATTTTCCCTGCGGGAGACTCCACTGTGA
>DATNMI010000114.1:0-2329 GCA_035602375.1 Nitrospiria bacterium
GTTGAGGAGATCATCACGATCCGGACAGGGGAGATTCAGAAATGACCTGGTCTGGTGCAATAAAAAAGGGGCATCCCGGATCTCTCTATTCCGCATTTCTCTATTTTGATGTCAGTTTTATGATCTGGGTTTTATTAGGTCCTCTTGCGCTTTTTATTACCCAGGACCTTTCCCTGACTCCGGCCCAGAAAGGGCTGATGGTCGCCTTTCCCCTGCTTGGCGGGGCGATACTCAGGCTTCCCGCAGGGTTCCTGACCGATTATCTCGGCCCCAAAAAGACCGGAGTGATCGGTCTTTTAATGACGATGATTCCGCTGGTCTGGGGGTGGCTATTTGCGGGATCGTTTTCTCAAATCCTGGCGATGGGTCTTTTGCTGGGGGTCGCGGGAGCAAGCTTTGCGGTCGCCCTGCCCCTGGCCAGCCGGTGGTATCCGCCGGAAGCTCAAGGGTTGGCGCTTGGTATCGCGGGAGCGGGAAACAGCGGAACGGTTCTGACCGCGCTCCTTGCGCCGAGGCTGGCCGGTCTCCTGGGATGGCATGCCGTATTCGGCCTTGCTTTGATTCCTCTTCTTCTGGTTTTAGCTGTTTTCATTATTTTCGCGAAAGATTCCCCTTACCAGCCGGAACCAAAACCGCTCCGCTCGTACCTTCAGGTTCTCGGACTCTCCGATTGCTGGTGGTTTAATTTTTTTTACGCCATGACCTTTGGCGGTTTTGTCGGGCTGGCCAGTTACCTTCCGATCTTTTTCCACGACCAGTATGGGTTAAGCAAGGTCATGGCGGGAAACCTGATGGCGCTCTGTGTTTTTGCCGGCTCCTGTTTCCGTCCTGTTGGCGGGTTTGTCTCCGATCGTTTTGGCGGGGTCAAAGTTCTTTCAATCCTTTTTCTTGCCATCGCCGCGCTTTTGGCGGGAGTCGGGTCGCTCCCTTCATTGAATTGGGCCATCCTGTTGCTCTTTTTTACTCTTCTCTGCCTGGGGATGGGAAATGGATCGGTATTTCAAATTATTCCTCAACGGTTTAAGACCGAGATTGGAATGATGACGGGAATTGTCGGCGCGGCGGGCGGACTGGGTGGATTTTTTCTGCCGACGCTTTTTGGCGTTCTTAAAGAGCGGAGCGGATCGTTCGGGAGCGGTTTCTTTGTCTTCAGCGGGCTCCTCTTTCTGGGATTTCTGGGGCTGGTCTTTATTTTTCAGCGGTCCTGGCGAAGAAGGAAATGGCTGATCGGTTCGAACCGCTTTCAGGGTCTCACGGAGTCGGGTAGGGTATCCATGGAAGTCCTCTGGGGCGGCTAAACCACGTTGTCAGAATGACCGTCAGAAATGTTTGTTCATCGGAATTCAAATAAGAAATCAGGGTGATGTCAGAATCTACGGGTAAAATAACTAAAACCGTCTGTCCGTATTGCGGGGTTGGATGCGGCATGTCGCTCACTGTCGTGAATAACCGCGTCACAAACGTTTCCGGAGACAAAGATCACCCGGCAAATTTTGGGCGCCTATGCATGAAAGGGGCGACCTCTGCCGAACCTTTACGGGCTGAGGGAAGATTGACAACCCCTTTTATTCGTGAGAGCCGGGGCCAGGTCCCGGTATCCATCGGAATAAATCAGGCCATTGAGGAGACTGCTTCACGGTTAAATACCATTATTGAAAAATACGGCTCGGACGCGGTGGCTTTTTATGTGTCCGGCCAGTTGTCGCTGGAGGCTCAATATCTGGCCAACAAGCTGGCAAAGGGATTTATCGGAACAAACCATATCGATTCTAATTCGAGGCTTTGCATGTCGAGCGCCGCGAGCGGATATCAATTATCGCTCGGCGCGGATGGCCCTCCCGGCTCTTATGAGGACATCGAAAATAGCGATTGCTTTTTCCTGATCGGCACCAATATGGCCGATTGCCACCCCATTCTTTTTTTAAGGGTCATGGATCGGGTTAAATCGTCCGGCGCCAAACTCATCGTGGTTGATCCGAGGAGGACGCCGACTGCGGAAAACGCTGACCTTTTTTTGCAGATTAAACCGGGAACCGACCTGGCGCTTTTAAACGGACTTCTTCATCTTGTTCTGAAAAACGGGAACCATGATCTGGAGTTTATTCAGAGGCACACCGAAGGATTTGAGGCGCTCCTCCCGTTTCTTGAAGACTATACGCCCAATGTGGTTTCACAATTAACCGGGATTCCGGAAAAGGATCTCCGCCTGGCGGCTCAGTGGATTGGGACTTCCCGGGAGTGTGCCAGTTTTTGGACTATGGGACTAAACCAGCGGATCCAGGGGACCTGGCTCACCAATGCCATGTGCAATCTTCACCTGGCGACAGGG
>DATNMI010000141.1:0-1185 GCA_035602375.1 Nitrospiria bacterium
AGCATTGAAGGCCATGAGTTCCCGCTCAAGCCGAACATGGTGGGGGCCGACATGCTGAGTTCCGAGGAGTTTGGCGGTTCCGAGAACCTGGATGTCTACATCAAGGAAGGGGCCGGCGGACCGTTCCACCTTCCCGGCACCTACGTTTGGCAGAACCACCGGATGCCTTATGCGGAAGCCGGACAGTGGGGCTATCTGAGGGTGTTGCCTGCCGGGGACACGAGCCTATTGCCGCTCAACGGCCCTGCGGGATCAAGGACCAAGACTGCGGAAGAGATCGCCCCCGCACCCGGTCCGCTCTCCATGCTGGAGAAATAGGATAGAGAAATCCCTGTGATATATCAAGAATACTGATTTAAGCAGGGGAGGCGCGACTTTCCTCCCCTGCTTATTTTTTTATCAGTCAGTAATTGTTAAGCCCGATCGGTTTGTTTTTATGGGAAATAGATGGCCGAACATTCAGGAAAAGAGAGACATGACCGGCGAGAAAATACTGGTGGTAGATGACGAGGAGAATTTTCGGAGTCTTTTTTCTAAGACACTGGAAAAGGCCGGCTATCATGTGAAAACTGCCGAGAATGGGGCGGATGCCTTTCACCTCCTCCGGCAGGAAAATTTCGAACTGGGGTTAATTGATCTCAAGATGGCTCCAGTCGACGGCTTTACGATATTGGAAAAAATCAAAAAGGAATATCCCCGTTTAAAAGTTATCATCGTTTCCGCTTATTCCACTCCGGAGTTTCAGGCCCGGTCTCTTCAAATGGGCGCTGACGCTTTTTTGGTCAAACCGATCGAAATCTCCGAGTTAAAGGAGACGATTCAATCCATTCTTTCACGCTGATCCCGGGTTTTAAAATCGAAGTTGAAATAAATCAACTTAATGGGGTATAATCACCGCTTTCGTTTGAAAACAATCCTTTTTCTTGACTTAAAGAAAGAGTCCGGGTTAATTAATATCCCTTCCATTTCGGGAAAATAATGGCCTGTCTGGAGCAGATCCGCGCCCGGATTTAGAATCGACCACTGTTATTTGTAAGGAAAGAGACGCATGAAAATAGGAGTTCCAAAGGAGATTGTCGCTCAGGAAAAGCGGGTTGCGCTAATACCCGAATCGATTAAGCGAATTGTAAAAAAAGGCCTTGAGGTCCAGGTTGAGGCAGGAGCCGGCGAGTACGCTCTGTTTCC
>DATNMI010000143.1:0-1200 GCA_035602375.1 Nitrospiria bacterium
CACGGTCGGTGAAAACGCGAAGCGACCGCTTGCAGCATGGTTGCGCTAAGGCAATAGACACCATGCCGAAGAGGGAACGTCTGCGGCGTATCCACTTGCAAAAACCCGGGCAATAACAGAGCATTGATTCCGTAAAACTCCGGAGTACCCGTGCCGAAATAAGATAGATAAACAGGGGTGTGGCTTGTCGCAGGTACATTTTTTTCCAGCCATTTGTGTAAACCCGGCAACTCCTGTCCCCAATCGAGAGAACTATCGACCAGATACCGATAACCATTGCGAGACCTCCCCACGAATTGGTTAAAGAAGGCCAGGTAATTCGGCCACACGGAAAGCGACTCGGCAATTACCCCCACTAACAAAGCGCTCAAGGCTATCTTGAGAATAGATTTCTTCGCCAGCATCCAAAAGACCTTCGCCCCGGCAAGAACGAAAAGAACCGGATAGATCGGCATCATGTGACGAAGGCCAATGTTGAGATGACTGGTTAAACACGCCAGCCCGTAAACTCCTCCTAATATCAATAAAGGGGACAGCGCATAGAAGCTGGGACAGCGGGGATCTTCCGACTTGGGGGCCACCCAACCGTAGGGAAACCACCTCCAAAGTATTAGCGCTACAAAGGAGAAAAGGAACAAAACCAGGCTGGCAACGGGGGTTTTGATCAGAAAAGCGAAAGGGAAAAACCACCACCAACCCTCCACAGAAGACCGCCCGCAAAGAAAGGCGCTTCGAATTTCGGAAGCTTGCAGGATATAGCTCAGGCCTTCCAGGTAGGCGGGAGGCAAAAGACGAGTCTGATGGATGTGCTCTAAAAGATAGGCTTTCATGCCCGTGGCTCTCCAGAACGAAAAATTGGGTGAAAACAAAATTTGAAGCCGGGCAACTTCCTGATTCCAGCTATTGTATTGGAAATTATACACAAGCCAGAGAATTCCTACGACGCTGACCGAATGGAGAACAACCAGAAAGCTCCAAATCCCTGCTCTGGCGAATCGTTTTCCCAGGATTTTGTTTGTGAAAAGCTGCAATTCGACGGGACTCCTGGAAAAAAAGCGCACCGCCAGGATAAGGCAAAATATGGGGAGAATCAGAATGGCGGACATTTTGGCCAGCACTAGACAACAGAGGGCGAGAACACTGAAAAGGAGGCGTGCCCAGGACACCGTGTGAGATAGTTTCCAAAAAGAAAAGGTAGCG
>DATNMI010000156.1:0-4140 GCA_035602375.1 Nitrospiria bacterium
CCAGCCCCTATCTTCTTCAACATGCCTTTAATCCTGTAGATTGGTATCCCTGGGGGACCGAAGCGCTCGCGAAAGCGAAAAAAGAGGGAAAGCCGATCCTTTTGAGCATCGGGTATTCCGCTTGCCACTGGTGCCATGTGATGGAACGGGAATCGTTTGAAAATAATGGGATTGCGGACCTCATGAATCAATTTTTCGTCAATATCAAGGTCGACAGAGAAGAACGTCCGGACCTTGACCAGATTTACCAGAATGCGGTTCAGTTTTTTATCCGGAGGGGAGGGGGGTGGCCTCTGACGATGTTTCTGACGCCTGCCCAGGCGCCCTTTTACGGGGGAACCTATTTCCCCCCTGAAGAGCGGTACAATCTCCCGGCCTTTGGAAGAGTTCTGCAATCGGCCGCAAGGGCCTGGTCTGAAAATCGGGAAGAGATTGAGAAGAGCGCCCAGGACGTCATTCGCGGGTTAGATCGGTTTTCGGTGATCGCCCCTCCGCCCAAAGCGGATACTTCTTCCCGTCTCGTGGAAAATGCGGTTGTTGCGCTTGCGGCTCATTTTAACACCGGGCATGGAGGGTTCGGCGGTGCCCCGAAATTTCCAAATACAATACTTCACGAGCTTTTTCTTGAATATTCGGCGGGTAGCGGGGATGAAACGTTCAAGAACCGGGCGCTTCTTACCCTCCGGAAAATGGCGCTGGGAGGCATTCATGATCAGCTGGGAGGCGGGTTTCACCGCTATTCCGTGGATGACAAATGGCTTGTCCCGCATTTTGAAAAGATGCTTTATGACAATGCGCTCCTCGTTCCACTTTTCCTTCATGGCTATCAGGTCTCGGGCGAATCTCTCTTGAAAAAAACGGCGGAGGACACCTTGGACTATGTATTGCGGGAGATGACCGCTCCCGAAGGCGGGTTTTATTCCAGCCAGGATGCCGATAGCGAAGGAGAAGAAGGTAAGTTTTTTGTCTGGGGATATGATGAGGTCCGGCAGAGGCTTCCTGGAAAGGAAGGGGAGGTATTCTGCCGTTATTTTGATATCACCGCTCAGGGAAACTTTGAAGGGAAGAATATTCCGAATATTCCCCAGGACCCTCTGCTCGTGGCAAATGAATTCGGCCTCAATACCGAAAAACTGGAAGAGATTGTCGAACAGGGGAAACGGAAGTTGTTCGAGGTCAGGGAAAAACGGATTAAACCTCTCCGGGACGAAAAGATACTGACCGGATGGAACGCGCTGATGATTTCCGCCTTTATCGAGGGATTCCGGATTACCGGAGAAGAAAAATATCTTCGCACTGCAGAAAAGGGGATTGCGTTCATTTTCTCATTCCTATATCGTGACGGAAATCTGCTTGCCGTTTACAAAGATGGAAAGGCGAAATTCAATGGTTACCTGGATGATTATTCCTATCTGACCTCCGCGCTCCTTGATTTATTTCAAGTAACAGGCCGAAGCGAATTTCTGGCAAAAGCGGTTGGCTTGACAAAACGGCTTATCGCCCTTTTCCAGGACCGTGAAGGGGGCGGGTTCTTTTTTACAGGAGAAAATCATGAAAGCCTGATTCATCGCCCGAAATCCGGGCACGATCATTCCATTCCTTCGGGCAACGGGATTGCGGCCAGGAACCTGTTCCGGCTCTACCTCATTACGGGGGAGAAGGCCTGTTTCGAACTCTATCAGAAACTCCATCGTCTATTTTCCTCCTCCATGGAAGAGAATCCCTTCGGTTTTGGAAGCTTTCTCCGGAGCGTTGAATATGAAAAAAACAGCTGTCAGGTCGTTCTTGCGGCACAAAGGAGGGAAGATCTGTTGCCGTGGACATCGCGTTTGGGAGAGGCTTACCTTCCCTACATGCTTTTAATGACTGTTGTTGAGGGTGAAGGGGAAAAGGCATCTTCGCCGCTGGTTTCAGGAAAGACAGCGGTGGGAGGAGCCGTGACCGCTTATGTCTGCAGGGGGTCGGTCTGTTCCGCTCCCGTTGCCTCAATCGATCAGATGATGGAGTTATTATCCAAACAACCTTCCTAATTCGCGGGACATAATAGATGACGAAACCGGACGTATACTATGAAGAGGAGATTGACGCTTCAGTCCAAATCGACCATCCTTGGAATGTGATTCTCTACAATGATGATGTCCATTCCTTGGAGGAGGTGATTTCTCAAGTTCAGAAAGCCACCGGAGCGTCCCTTGAAAACGCGATCGCGATTACCCTCGAAGCCCACGCTTCGGGAAGGGCAATCTGTTTCTCCGGGTCTCTTGAAGAATGCAACAAAGTCGCCAATATCCTCAAAGAAATCAGGCTTCACGTTGAAGTAGACCATCCCGCAGCGATTTAATCTTTTCGGAACATTCCTCTGCCGTTCTAATGTAAAGAACGGCCCCCTATTTTTTAAAAGAACCGCTTAAATTCAGCGGTCCAACGCCCCTTTATTTGAACACCGGTTTTGGAGTTGCCAAGGTTGAGGAAGGAAGAACCGGAAGCATTAGGGCCTCATCAGGAATTTTCCCTTCGAGTGAATGTAGAAATTCGGCGATCAGATCGACCTCATCATCGCTTAGTTTTGTTCCCAGTTGAATTCTCCCCATAATCCGGATCGCTTCCTTTAAGTCCCAAATCGATCCATCATGGAAATAGGGGGCTGTTCGAGTGACATTTCTCCAGAGTGGAACCTTAAAGAAAAGTCGGTCTGTCTCTTTTTTGGTGACATTATAACGGCCCTGGTCATCGCTGTATTCATACCGGTCCTTTATCCCAAACTTCTGATACAACCCTCCTCCTGCCCCTACACCGTTGTGACAAGCAATACATCCTTTTTGGATGACCAGCTTGAGACCCTGCTGTTGCCTTGAAGATAGGGCATCAGCCTTTCCCTTCAAAAACTCATCAAAAGGAGAAGGGGTAAGAAGAGTTCTTTCAAAGGCCGCAATTGCACGTGCAATATTATCGTAACTTAATGAGTTCTTATCTTCCGGAAAAGCTTTCTTAAAAAGCTCAACATATTCAGGAATTGTCCGAAGACGGGAAAGGACCAATTCCTCGTTGGGCATAGCCATCTCCATTGGATTAAGAATTGGACCCTTGGCCTGATCTTCCAACGACGCCGCCCGACCATCCCAAAATTGAGCAAGCTGAAGCCCTGCATTCAGTACCGTGGGGGAATTTCGAGGACCGAACTGCCCAAGATGACCGATCGAGGTAGGCAGGTTGTCTACGCCTCCCGTTGCCAGGTTATGGCATGAATTACAGCTGATAACAGCACTCTTGGATAAACGGGGCTCGAAGAAAAGCATTTTTCCGAGCTTAACCTTGATTTCGCTTGGGGCATTATCAGGAGGGAATGGCATCGCGCCCGGGAGCGGTTTAAAAAAATTGTTGGCTTCCTTGACAAGATCAGCACTTTGAGCAAATGCGAAGCCACCCTGTAACATAAAAAAAGAAAAGATAAAACAAAAAGAACTGAGAAGAAAATTTCGAAGAATCTCCATATAGCCTCCTGATTAATTATTTAATTTTAATTCAACCGCTGTGAGTTGAGAAAACTAAATGTCCACATCCAACAACAATGCTTGAGAAATTATCCAATAATACACAAGGGCTTTAGCAAATGTGTTTCTCCCATTTTTAATATCTCCCTTTCTCAAGTTAATTGTAAGAATATTAAGAATGGAAATGCAAACTAAAGAAAAAATCTGCCCTTAATTAATTTTCTGAAAAAAATGAGAAAATTAAAAACTTTTGTTATCAGTTTCCATTTGTAATGTTGGACGAGTTAGAGCGGGGTAAATATGTTGCTTACAGGAAGTTAAAATATTTTTATTTTGAAACAATTGCGTACGATAATTAATGTCCTTCATATTTCTTATTTGCCAGAAACAGGACATTTCTGATTTGGTTGGACAGGAAGTTACCTTTCCTTGATTTTCCGTAGCTAACAGCCTATTCTTTCCTGAGGATGAGCAAAGCAGGTTCACTCTTTTACCTAGGGAGAAAAAAATGGCGAAATCCATTGAGAAAAAACTTTTACCCGTTGAGGAGGGCTCTTCTTCTAAGCCCAGAATCGAGCTTCACGATATAGATCGTCGTAAGAATGATCCTCAGAGTCTCGGCGAGAGAATTTCAGAGGCAGCCTACCAA
>DATNMI010000189.1:0-11139 GCA_035602375.1 Nitrospiria bacterium
CGACCACTTCACGGGACGTCGCCGACCCTTTGTGAGGTTCTTCGCGTGTGAGAGTGATCTCTCCCACGAACCCCCGGATGTTCCGTTGCCTCACGCGGTTGCGACTGGGGCCGAGCCTTTGCTCATCGTCGGGGCCATGGCTGGCGGCTAGGCGCGACCAGTTAGAATTCCTCCATCAAAAAACCTTAATTTGAGATAATGAACCATTCATTCCGATTTTCCCCACATTCCGTTGAAGACAAACTCGCTAAAACCTTTCCTGTTCCGAGGAGCAAGTTCCCTATCTTTCAATTCGGTCGGAATCGTATCAAGGTCGCCGGGATAACCGACGGCGATCATCGCGACAGGAATGTTATTTTCCGGAATGGTAAAAACCTGCACTGATTTGTGAACATCAAACCCAGCCATCGGATGGCTGATCAATCCCAAATGGAATGATTGAAGCAACAGGTTTTCGGTCGCAAGCCCGACGTCATGGAAAGCATGACGGTTCTCCGTTCCATTTTCTGAGAAATGCGTTCTTGCAACTGAAAGAATAAGCAAGGGCGCTTTTTTCGCCCAACTATTTCCTCTCGAAAGGCACTCCCTGGCTTGATCAAGAAGGGACGGTATCTTCTCATTGAAAAGAATAAACGACCAGGGTTGTTCGTTATTAGAAGAGGGCGCCCATCGAGCAGCCTCCATTAAAGCATTGATCTTATTCTCTTCCACCGGGCGGGCGGGATCAAAAACCCTCGGACTCCATCGTTCGGCAATGATCGAATGAATGGTAAATTTCGTTTCGGCTTTTTTCTTTATCATTTGAATTCCTCTATAGATTCCTATTCATTAATTTTCCGGAGTGGCCCAGCAGTTCCATCGTCCATACTCTCTAATGTTATGAACAACGTTTGGTTTGCAACAAACATAACAATCTTCGATAACTTCATGGCTTTTTCCGATTGATTCATCAATGAGAATTTCATTGGTCTGGCCGCAATATCCGATCGTTTAATCCGTTCTGATTTTTCCATCTAAGAAAGTCACTCCTGGGATAGTCCGACTGACTAGTCCTCTTGAATACCAACAATAAAATCTTTTCCCTCCCACCGAGCTTCTTCTGTCCGGTAGAAGGTAAAACGGATAGGCTTTCTTTGTTTCCTTGGAACAGGGATATCCACAAAGAAAACGTTAACCATCGTTGAATTTGCGATGACATCCTCTTTCGTTACCCAATCATTCTGGGTGTAGTGAAGTTTAAATGGGAAAGAAGCCTGAATCCGTAAAGTGTGGCCTGGCGCAATTAATCGAACTCTTCGATTCAATTTCCAGATTTCCAGATCCTTTCGGCCTTTTCCACTCAGATAACGATCAGCAACCGGCGCGATCATTTCAAAAACCGCTCCATCGTATACTGACCTGAGTAATTTGATGTATTCAGCATGGGACCACATTAAGGGCATTGCGGAACCTGTGGGACGCCCTAGAAACATTCCGACCTGAGGTAAGTCTTGTGCGTCCCATATCTGTTCCGGAAGCATTCCGCCGCTGGATGAAAAACCTTCAATCGTTTTGATAAAAGCCCTGACATCCCGTCCAACGGCCAGCTCGTAATGCCCTCTTTCTCCAGTTAATAGAGGCCAAGCGCGGCCCGTGCCCCATCCGTTAAATGGACCTCCATCGGGTCTTTGTCCATATCCATCATGGTTGTATCTCCGCCAGCAAGGCCCCACTGGAGTATTCACCTTGAGAACCGTATCAATCACATTCAAAGAGTCCTCGATTAAGGAGTCGCCCGCCTTACGAAGGCCGTATCGAACCAATTCTAAAAAACCCGCATCGACAATCTCTTTGGACAGATAATGAGATCGACGGCCCGCGGCATGATTGGGAATAAACAGGATACCTTCGTTAGGATTCTCATTTGGTTCCGGGTTATCCATTTCCACAGGGTGAATCCGTATATAATGCCGGGTAACTCCCTGAACAAGCGTTCCTCGGTCTGTCACCGTCCAAGCTTCAATATGGGATTCAAGAAAGTCGGAATATTCTTCCAGAAAGCGGGCGGTCAGATCGTCTTTTCGCTCCCGGGCGAAATCAGCCGCGCAGATCAGAGCGGAAATGTTCGAAGCCAGTGTAGAAGGGGAATATCCGCTGCTTTCTTCCCAGCGGTCTTGCGGAGTCGCCGGTCCGTGACAGATCAAATAACGCGCAGCTTGGAGTACCATAGGATAAGGATCAAAATTCTTCAAGGCCTTTAGCTCATTCAACCGCCAGGCAAGAATAACCGGAAAAGCGACTTCGTCAAGCTGAACGCCTTGCCAGTACGGCTCGCCATTGATCCAGAAATTCTGATAAAACCCCCCATCGGGGAGCTGTGAAGTGGCAAGGTAAACCAGAGCTCTGAATGGGGTGTCTTTATTTCCAGCCGCAAGAAGGCTTGTCGCACTTTTACATAGGTCCCGTGTCCAGACGAGATGGTACCCGCCCAATCCCTCAGCATCTCCATGAATTTCTCCCCAAGGGATACTCATTGACGCAATCATGGCTCCGGGAAAGGTCTTGTCTTCATGGGCCAGCAACAGGCTATGGCTAATATTATAAAGCCGGCCTCCATCGCCTGAAACCTTCCCCAGAGGGAGAATGTCGCAGCAGATACGCTGCCACTGTTCCTGAAACCGTTTTTTCTGTTCACTAAAAGGGATTCCTAATGACTGCAACAGGGTAGTGGTCACATCATGCAGGCCAAATCCGAAACTGAGCCCAACTGTGAACTCCCGACCTCTGGATAGATCGATTTCTCCCATAACCGCCACATTGCCATCCCTGGCGTAATCAAATTCCCAATCCATCTGAAAGTTGTCATGCAGATCCGTCCATCCATCACTGGTCCCGACAAACCCGCAGGAGGAACGTTTAAAGGAAAGTGTTGTCCCGAGGGCAAGGTAATGTGGAATCCTGAAACCAACCAGGATGGATTGCCCGGCGGCATTAAATTTTGCGGCATTGTTCCCCCATCCCCCCTTTCCCAAATGGGGGGCTAAAAGGACAAAAAGGTGAAGGTTTTTTAAAAAGTCTTCGGTTCCTTCAAGGCGGGTGTGAATAAGAAGTGAAGGAAGGTGAGGATCAGCGATTATCTCCTTTACGATCTGATAACGGCCCTGAGGATCTATTTTGGTGATTCGATAGCCTAACGAATCCCGATCAAGATACTCCAGTTGGGTAGTCAAATCCCTTTTTTCTTCGTGAAAAAAGGTCTCACCGTCCGTAATGAGAAACTCCATGTCCCGGATTTGAGGAGAATCCAGAGCGGGAAAATAAACTTCATTGACGATTCCGTGAGAGAGTGTGAACCAGATGCGGCTGGAAGTGTTATAAGCTGTTCCCACCCCTTCTTTTTCACTCCGGGTCCACTTGGGAGCAATTCCAGGATAACCAAACGCTTCCTTCCCCTGAAACAAGGTCTCCAAAACTCACCTCTCCATTTTCCACTAGCCATTTTCTGACTGGTTCAATAAGTTTGAACCTTTCTATTAGTCGATGTCAAAAAAAAGAATCAGACTTTCAGTGCTGTCCGGTTTAAGTTCGGATAACCGCGGAGCCCTTCCTCCTCAAGTTTCCATTCGTCCAGTTTTTGCAACTTTCCAATTGAAATCGCTTTTATTACGTAACTGACACTTCTTGGCTCTCATCTTTGCTCTGTTTAGCACTTAATATGATTCAAGTCGGGGCTATGAAAGGACCCTTAATTGCCTTGATTTCTTTGGAATCTTATTTTAGCATCATGCGACATCTATATTAACGGCTGAAAAGACCATTCATCTAGGCAAATGTTCGTAAGAGGCGTTCAATTTCCTCGAAATATCTGGTGGATATCGATGGATAGGGGATCCGAGTGGTTTGTTCCAAAGTTTGGACCGATGAAATTTCGCATCGCTGTGGGCCTTCTGTTTCTTCCTTATACGGGAATGGTTCTTTCCTATACAGTCATTGGTTCGATGATTGCAGAAAAAATCTTGTGGGATCGCGTAGGGGCGATTCTCGTGGTGTATTTCTTCGCGCTCGGAATTGCCGCACATGCTCTTGACGCTTTAGGAAGCAGAGGGACCAAACCGTGGGGAAAAGCTTTCTCTTCCAGGAACCTCTGGACCCTGTCCATCGTATCGCTCACAATCGCGTATGCCATCGGGATTTATTACATGGTATTCTATACGCCGCTTTTGTGGATTATTGCGATCCTCGAGGGCTTCTTTCTCCTCGCCTATAATCTGGAGTGGTTTGGAGGCCGGTTTCACACCGACCAATGGTTTGTTGTCTCTTGGGGATTTCTTCCAGTACTGGCGGGATATGTTCTGCAAACAAATAGCCTCTCTCTTTCCGCCCTATTGCTTGCTATGGCTGCAGGGTTGCTTAGCCATGTTGAAATCACTGTTTCCCGGCCCTATAAAGAAATCAAACGACTTTCCTTGCCCACTCAAGAGGATATCGATCTGATGAAACGATATGAGCGGATCCTCAAGAGTATTAGTTTCGGAACGATCATTCTCGGTATTGGAATGGCTCTTTGGAGATGGGGTTATTAAACAACTTATATTCCAATGAAACCCGTCGGAAGGACCCAATCTTCTTTGAGCCGCGGGGACCTTGCAGATACAGTATCTGAATACATGGAGCTGACACTATGGCCAAATCCCCCCCCGAAACAGGGTTTTTTCAAACGCGACAGCAGGTCTGGGAGCATTACCAGCATCCCTTGCAGCAGGTAGAGGATAGGATCAGTAAGACCCTCGATTCTCAAGGTCATTTGATTGCTAATATTGGAAAATACATCTTAAATGGCGGCGGCAAACGCATACGACCTCTTTTGGCGATTATCGCCTCAAATCTCGACGGGGAGAGAAATTTCGGGGAGGCGGTTATTTTAATAGCCAGTGCGGTAGAGCTCATTCACACTACAAGCCTCCTTCACGATGATGTCATTGATGATGCCGTTAAGAGAAGAAATAAAGATTCAGCGCGGATTATCTGGGGTAATAAAGCAAGCATCCTTGTCGGGGATCATCTATACGCACAAGGGGTCAGCATTGCGGAGAGTCTCCGGGATCATGCGATTAACGATATATTTTTGGAAGCATGCCGCCTGATGACGGAAGGAGAGACGCTCCAACTTACTTATCATCGAAACCTGGATTTCACAGAGGAAATATATTTTCGGATTATAAAATGCAAGACCGCTGCCCTGATTTCAGCAACTTGCCGTTTAAGTGGGATGGTGGCAAAAATGGAACCAGAAAAGCAAGAAATGCTCGCCCAGTTCGGGTTACAACTTGGTTCGGCCTACCAAATTGTCGATGACGCCCTCGATTATATTGGAAACAGCCAAATATGGGGAAAGTTTCTCGGTAAAGATCTCAGAGATGGTGAGATAACCCTTCCTCTCCTCCATTTACTTTCCAGGTGCGGAAAAGAAGAGAGAAAAAAAGTCGAAGAAGCCCTAAGGACGGGTAAAGTCTCTCACAAAGCTTTGCTGCAGATATTGAATCTCATGAGGCAATACAAATCGATCGAATATTCGATGAACAAAGCCCGTGAATCAGTAGAGGCCGCCAAGGTTAATCTTTGTTCCTTTCCCGATTCAATTCACCGTCAGGCGCTTCTCTATTTGGCCAACTACGTGATATTGCGCGATCATTAATTTTTTCAGATCCGGCTATAAGCCGGATCCTGGCGGCGAGGAGTTCCCAACGGCCCATCGAATTGACATGTTTATAAAAGAGGCTTCCGTCCGGTAACGAGGGTGGCTCCCTGAAGGGTAAGGATTTTGACTCGGATTTCAGTCAGATAGTTGTTCCGCATCGCTGAAGTCAGGTCTTCAACCCATCTCGTCTTCCTTATCAGATCAGGGAGTTCAATAAAGACATTCCGCCATTGCGGATACCGTAGAGAACCTACGTTCCGTAGTAATTTAAAATAGAGTTCCCAACTCAAAGCGATCATTCGGCTCTGCGGATAAGTGAAATCGTGGAAGAGGAGAAGTCCACCAGGCTTAAGCATGCTGGCTGAATTTCTAACCAGACGCGAAAGATCAGCATATTTTGCAAGGTATGACGAGGTAATGCAGTCGAAAAGCTCATCCGAACTGACCTCCTCAGCCCACTGCTGGATAAATCGCACATTTTCGGCATGAAGTAGATCGGCTTTCCTTCGGGCGACATTCAGATACCCTTCGGTAATATCGACTCCGACGATCTGGCACTTGGGAAACCGTTTTGCGATAGCAAAAGTGAGAATGCCTGTTCCGCAAGCGAGGTCGAGGACCTTGCCTGGATTGTCCAGTGTGTTCAGGATTGATTGCTTCCACCAACCATCAATTCCAAACGTGCATATTTTGACAATGTGATCGTACGTCTCCCCGGTTGCCGAAAAGAACTTTTGGACAAAGTCTCTTTTTTCTTCTAATTTCATAATTTCAAAGTTTCTTATCGATATTTACGATAAACGGGAAAGTCTTTTTCTCGAGGCCCTTGCAAAAGGAGATTGATCCGAGGATTCGCTGGATTTTAAAAACATTTCCTTTGCCTGGCCGTTCTGGTTCATTTTCAAGAAATACCTCCCCGCATAGTAATAGATAGAGGACTTATCTCTGAAGAATGTTTCCCTATTTGGAACCGATACTTTTCCTTCTTGTATCCAATTGATGATGGTTTTGATATCTTCGAGACCCACGTTGAATTTTCGGAACAAGGAAGGTAACTCAAGGTATGCGATGGCCCGGACGATCTTGATATCTAAATTCGCAGGATTCTCAGTCGCAGATCTTTCAATTTTTTCAATGCCGTCCTGAACATATTTATGTTTCTTGAAAATATCCATAAGACTGCCAAGGAAACCACCACTCTTGAGATCTCTTGCTTTTAACATCTCGATACTCCCGAGAAAGGCTTGACTTTCTGGGGACGCCAGTTCCTTATAAATCTTTTCCGCGTTATCCCTTGCAAGCGGATCATGCTTATAAACAGCGAGCAGAAAATAGGCATATCCCTTGTCTGCTTGGGATAATGGTTGACTTAATGTAATCTCAACGTCGTTGCCGATCTCTTTTGACAAGCTCTGTTCAATTTCATCGATTTCTTGGGACCCAAGGGCCACTTTGCTTGAAATGACGCATGTCAAAAAAACCAAAAAAACGGCGGTTCCCTTATAAACGGTTTTCAACATCTAGAACCTCTGCTCCGGCCCACTCACACCCATGCCTCATCGCGTGTTAAGTCTGAACGAAATGAAGGATTCCCCCGATCTTTATTCGGTAACTTCCAGGATGCCCGTCATTCCTCGGTCTTCGTGGCTCTTAAAGAAGAGTAATTTCTTATCGCAGTAGTACTTGAACTTGCCGAGGCGAGTCGGAATGAACCTTACCACCGCGCTTTTCCCGGCCGGAATATCCTGATGGATCTCTAAGCCCGCATCGGGATCCCTCAAAACAATGGTGTGCGGTACAATCCAGGTTTTACTACGAATGGTCAACTCCACCGGCACATTAAGCTTGATGATTAAATGATCCGGGATATAGGAGTAGCTGCCGGCGATGATCTCTGCCCGCTGGACCCCATCTGGAGAAGTTTGAAGAACCAGCAGCTCCTCGGCGAAGGAGTCCTGCGATATGAAGGAAGTCAAAAGCAAAAAACCTATACACAAGATGGATATTCTAAATCCCATGGACGACCTCCTTTGGCATAATCGTTAGGGTGGAGGGGTTCCGTTCGAGAGCTTCTGTGATCTCTTTCATAACCGTGTTGGCACTATCTCGTGCCAATGTCGGGCCCTCCCGGCAGGTTTTATTTTCACCAAGGGGTTCTTTGCACCTGCCCCGAAAAGTTGAAATAGTTCAGATAACAGGGCAAAACGTTCCACCACTTTACACCAAAATAATTTACAAAGATAACTTTTTTCTACTCCATCACTGTAAAAAGTTCGCATAAATCCATGAAGTTTCCGTTTGAAAGAACTTCACACAAGATCAGAGACTTAGCGTAAGTATCCAATGATACTGGAAGACCCAGAAGAATTCATGCTATTGTATACAGGTAATTAGGGGCAATAAAAATGAAATGGGCATCCGCAATTTCAATCTCATCTAATTTAGAATATTCCATTGAGGAATGCGTGGAATCAATCAAGAGCCAATTAGGATCCGCTCCTGTCGATTTTGCCATTATTTTTATCTCTCCTCATTTTAGCGACCGATATTCTGACCTTCCAGGCCTTATTTTAGAAGGACTCCCCTCCTCTCATTTGATCGGGTGTTCTGGAGGTGGAATTATTGGCGGGGGAAAAGAAATTGAGCATGCGCCTGCGTTAAGCATTACCGCGGCCTCTCTCCCGGGAGTCCGCGTTGAAATGTTTTACAAGACGCAGGCTTCGATGCCCAAACTCGATACGACCCCCAAGGTCTGGGAAGAATGGATCGGAGTCAAGAAAGAACTAAACCCTCAATTTGTGATTCTGGCTGATCCTCAAACCCTTCACGCTGATCACCTGCTGATGGGAATGGATTATGCCTACCCCCAGTCTGTAAAGATCGGCGGATTAGTCAGCGGATATGGTGTTGGGGGAACAAATGTTTTGTTTCTGAATAAGAACGTTTATCACGAAGGGGTTTGCGGTACAGCATTTTCCGGAAACATTATTCTCGATACCATCGTGGCTCAAGGATGTCGTCCGATCGGAGAAGTTTTTCAAGTCACAAAATGCGACCGAAACATGCTGATCGAAGTAAATCACCGGCCGGTGGTCGATTATCTCAGAGACCTGAATAATACCCTTTCTCCCGAAGACCAACAGCTTCTTCAAAGATCACTTTTTATCGGAATCGTAATGGATCCTTTGAAAACCAGCTTTTCACAAGGGGACTTTTTGATTCGTAATATTATGGGACTCGATGCTAAAAAAGAAACCCTCGTCGTGGGTGCTCTCTTAAGAGAGGGGCAGACACTTCAATTTCATCTGAGGGATTCTGAAACTTCAGCAGATGATCTTGAAGACCTGATTTCAAACTATATTGCCAAGGGTCATCCCGAAAAGTTAAAGGGAGCCTTATTATTTTCCTGCCTGGGTCGCGGTGAACACCTTTATGGGATATCTGATCATGATACCAAATTGTTTCAACAAAACCTCGGGTCTATCCCGGTTGGCGGTTTTTTTTGTAATGGGGAAATTGGCCCGGTTGGCTCAACCACTTTCTTACACGGTTATACCAGTTCTTTTGGACTCTTTCGTACCCTAACCCCCTGACGTTGGAGTCATCTTTTTTTACGAATCATGCCATATGGACTGAATTGCAAATTGGGGTAAAAGCCCACGGTTAATTTGGTTAAGAGGTGCTCACAGCTGTTTGTCCTTACGAAAAAAGGAAAGTTCGCAAAAAGTGCATTTACACAAAGCTTTTTACCTTCTATCGGTTGAGGTCTTGTAAAGAGCTAACAATGCGAGTCTTGAAATCTGGATTCGGCACCCGGCAGGCCTCCGATTTCCCAAAAAGCCGGTGGCGATTCCTTGCGATTAACGAATAGATCAGATCACGAATTGGCTTCGGGATAATGGTCAGCGCATACAGAATTGCCCACGGGAACTTCAATCTCTTAATCACCATTAGAACTGCCGTTGATTTCGTGAAGTACCTACCCTCACTTATAAACACAAACGTCTTGAACTGATCAAGAGGGAAATTGAGGTCCTTTAAAAGCATTTGACCAAGCGGCGACTGCATCGGTGCGAGCTTAAATTGTTTATGGGGATCTCTCTTGATAACGAAGATCACGGAGCCAATACATAAGTTACAGGTCTCATCAAAAAGGATCAGTGGGCTATTCATGTTGGCATTCTCCGCGTAGAATGGCCCCTGCCAACTGAACGAAGACGCGACGCGTGTTAAACATTAGGTAATCCCTCTCCCCGGGTATTTACAGGTCGGTCTGAGCCATTTCCATCGCAAAACCTTTGAAGCTGTTTCAAATATATTGAATGGTATTCGATTTTAAATGCAAGGTTTTCTTTATCAAGAGAGATCACCTGCCCCTTCAGCTGCATTCCCGTGTGCCATGGGAGGGGGCAGGTTCCAGAGTGATTTGCTTTTATTTTCCGGCAAAAATTTCCAATTAGGAGATAATAGGGAACTTGTTTTGTTCCGCCTTGTGCAGTGCAAGCTGAGACTCATTCTTTTCTTGCAACCATATTTGAATCAGGATTAAAATGAAAATAGAAAAGATTATTAACTAAGTCTGGGAGGATCGCCATGGTCCCCAGAGTATGCTTTATCATCTTATTCGGCCTGTCCACCTTCCTGATATCGACCCCTGCCCATTCGACCACAATCTACACATGGAAAGACACAAACGGAGTCGTCACTTATAGCGATGACCCAACACCTGCTCCAAAGGGTGCTCAGATAAGAGTGTTGTCCGATTATTCAAACCCGGAGACGGGGTCTGAGACTGGATCGGCAGAGACAACTGCCGCGCAAGCGGCAGAACTTCCCTCACAGGTTGTAACGCAGGGTGAGTTTGCGGTGCAGCTGGTAAAGGAGATGGGCTTGGGAGAAGCGCCCACTGAAAAAGAGTCGGCGGATATTCTCACGAATGTCCGTATCGCTCCGAGGCTTGGCCGGTGGGAGCTGGATCGACCTATGTTTCCGGAGCTAACCATTCGACTTCGTAACCTTGCCATAGCCGCATCCGACACGGGACGGATCGGGCTCACCTCGGATCAGGTTCTGCTTGCCTTCGACACAACAGCTGCTCTGCTTGGCGTTGCTATTCCGGTGCCTTCAGCTCCCGAAGAACCCCAACCGCCTCCATACTCACTCGCTGAAGTTCCCCCCGTTGTCTCCCTGGAACCGCCACCTCCCGATATATATCCCTATTATGCCTGGGTTCCTGTCGTCGGTGGATTTTGGTATAACGATTTTCTGTTTCCTGGATTCTTTGTCCTAAATGTTGACGGGTTCTTTTTTAGACATCACCACTTCCATTTTCACGATCGGTTCCATGGGCTGGAAGCCGGACAAATCGGGCGGCATTTCAGGAGTCACATTATTGACCATCGTCTCATCAGATCCACTGAAATGTCTGGTTCGGGAACCATTCGCCGGTCTTTGTCCGGTGC
>DATNMI010000191.1:0-2322 GCA_035602375.1 Nitrospiria bacterium
GCGTCGGAAAAAGGGGTGGAGACGGGACGAGCGCTCATGAAATTTATCCGGGAGAAGGGAATGGAAGCCTCCCGGGAGCTTGCGCTCGCCAGGGGACTCTATCCGGACTGGAAGGGGTCCATTCATGAGGCCGGGGGCCTGAGGTTAAGGAACGCCACCGTCACGACGGTCGCACCGACCGGCACGCTCAGCATGATCGCGGACACGTCGGGAGGCTGCGAGCCGGAATTCAGCCTGGTCTGGTATAAGAATGTCATGGAAGGGGAGGAGTTGCCCTATGTGCTCGATTATTTCCTTGAGACGGCCCGGCGGGAGGGGTTCTACAGCGACGGCCTGCTTGACCGGGTGGTGGCAAACGGCGGATCTGTCCAGGGCTTAAAAGAGGTTCCGAAGGTCTGGCAGGAGATTTTCATGGTCTCCCACGACATCGTGCCCGAATGGCATATCCGGATGCAGGCCGCCTTTCAGGAACATACTGACAGCGCCGTTTCAAAAACAATCAACCTCTCCCGTTATGCGACGGTGGAGGATGTGCAAAAGAGCTTTCTTCTGGCCTACCGGCTGAACTGCAAAGGGCTGACGGTCTACCGGGACCGGAGCCGCGAGGAACAGGTGATGAATGTCGGCCGGAGGCGCGGGGAGCTCCCGGACGTACTACCGTCCCGCCGGATCCGGGTAGAGGTCGAGGGAGAACCTTCGTTTTATGTCCATGTCTCCCTGGAAGAGGGCAACCCTGTAGAGGTTTTTTGTTCGCCCGCGACCGACGCGATTCTGGTTTTCACCAGCCGGCTCGCCTCCCGCCTCCTGAGGCGCGGGTTTTCCGTTAAAGAACTGGTCAAAGACCTGGAATCCGCCGATGCTCAATGCACGCATCCGGCCCCGCTCTGGTCCGCTTTCCGGGACGGGCTGGAAGCCCTGATGGCCGGCTCGAAGAAAGGGCAGATCCTGGAGGGATACCGCGCCAGGGTCAGAACCGCTTCAGGGACCGTCTACATCCATCTTTACCTGGACAACGGAAATCCGAACGAGATATTTTTCCTGCCGGCGCCCCAGACCAAAAACCGGGAAATCTTCGATCTCTGTTTCATGCTCTCCTCTCTCTGTCTCAGCGAAGGGGTCTCTTTTGACCGCCTCATGAAATGGTTTGACCGGGCGCATGCCCGTCATGGCCATGTTTCGACTGAACTTGCCGCGTTGCGGCGCGGGATCGATCAGATCTACCGCCTGATCGGCCAGAAGGGAAGGGCGGAAAAAAGTCCCTGCCCCTCTTCCGGTTGCGGAGGGTTCCTGGTTTTTGAAGAGGGGTGTCTGGGAGGGAAATGCCCCGTCTGCGGCTACACCGCCTGCATGTAATCCGCCGCTTCAGTTATTGAACACACCAGCCTGTTTTCCCTCTATTTTTGGCCTGACTGTTTCACCTCCAGAATCTGACGCTATTCCTTAAGTTTTACCTACAAATTACTTGACAATATTTTCTTGCAGTGTATACTTTTGAAAATAGTGGGGAGAAGTGGGGAGAAGTGGGGCAGTCTATGTTCATCGGACAATTTGAATACAATCTCGACGAAAAGGGACGGGTCAGCATTCCGGGGAAATTCCGGGAGAAGCTCCCCCCCAGAAAAAAAGAGACTACCCTTGTCGTCGCGCGCGACCTTGACCACTGTCTGGCCGTCTATCCGGAAGACGCCTGGCTGAAGGTGGCGGAGAAGATACAAAATCTTCCCAGGGTTGAAGAGGATGTTCAGCGTTTTGTCAGGTTCTTCTTTTCAACCGCCGAGGAGTGCCCTCTCGACAAACAGGGCCGGATACTCCTTTCCCCAGAACTTCGCCGTTATGCCGCGCTAGAGCGGGAAATCATTTTTCTTGGAAATTTTCATAAATTTGAAATCTGGAACAGGGAATCGTGGAGAGCGCAGGAGGCGGTCAACGCCAATCCGGAAACCCAGAACCGGATGAAACAGCTTCTGGTCAGGTTCGGGTTTTAGCGTGGGGCATGTCCCGGTTCTCCTGAAGGAGGTCAGAGAGTATCTCCGGCCGGCGCCGGGGAATTTATGGCTTGATTGCACCGCCGGGGGAGGAGGGCACTCCGAGATGCTTCTCGAAGGTTCAAGCCCGGACGGGTTTCTTTTCGGGCTCGACCGCGATCCGAACGCTCTGGCCCTGGCTGAAGAAAAGCTTGCGAGATTTATCGGAAGGTTCAGGCTGATCCGTTCCGATTTCAGGAGTTTTCAACAGGTTGTTCCGGAGGAAAGAAAAGGAAAATTCAGCGGCATTCTTGCCGATCTGGGGGTATCCACCATGCAGCTGGAAGAGGCCGAAAGA
>DATNMI010000210.1:0-3204 GCA_035602375.1 Nitrospiria bacterium
CCAGCCAATGAAATCCCGATGATCAATAATATCAAGAAAGCGTTAATCAGCGTCGACCCGGCCAATTCCAAAACTTATGAGTCAAACGCTCAGGGGTTAATCTCCCGGCTGGAGGAGAAAATCAAGGAGTGGGATGCCAAAATGGTCCCCTTTAAAGGTAAAAAGATCATTTCCTATCACAGGGACTGGACTTATCTGGCCCAGCGGCATGGCCTTGATATCGTCGGATATATCGAGCCGAGGGAGATGACCCGCCCGACCGATGCCGATTTTAATAATCTGGCCAACAGGACCCAAAATAAAGGGGTGGCCGCGGTCCTGATGACAGAGAACCAGAAACCCCCTTATATCAACATTGAGGCCGTGAAAGGACTGGTTTCAAAAGTCCATTCAAAACTGGTTGTCCTGCCCGACAGCATGAGCGAGGCCGAAAAGCGGACCGACATCGTCGCATTTTTTGACCATGTTTACGAGGAGCTGATCGCGGCGTTAAAGTAAATCATACGGCCTGCCGGAGTTGTTTTCCGGCAGGCCCTTTAATACACTGAGTGAGCCCCAGAAAAGAATTTGACGAATGAGAGGCAATCGGGCATTATTTGTTTTGAACCCAATGATAAAAAAGCTTTTATTATTATTTAATTTAATTGTTATTTTTCTGGCGCTTCCTGTTAATGACGCGTCTGCCAAGCTCCTGGTTCTTTCGACCTATGAGCATTGGGCCGACCTTGCGCATCAGATCGGCGGCGACAGGATCGAATCCCGATTTCTGGGAAAAGGGTATCAGAACCCCCATGACATTCCCTCGACGCCCGCTTTTGTCCCGCTATTAAACAAAGCCGACCTGCTCCTGGTCAATGGTCAGGAACTGGAGTTGAACTGGCTCCCTCAGGCGCTGATCCTCTGCCGGAACCAGAAAATTCAGAAAGGGGAGCATGGGTATGTCGACGTTTCAAAAGATGTTCCACTTCTTGAGTACGACGCGGATGACCTGAAAGACTCACCATTTGCCCGGCTTCTGGTTTTGTTAAACGCGGGGAAAATAGGAAACCATCACTACTGGATGGAGCCATCCAACAACCTGATCATGGCGAAAAATATTGAACAGGCGCTGGAAGAGGCTGATCCCGCTAACGCTGTCTTTTATCAGGCCAATTTAAAGGTCTTTTCCGACCGGATGTCGCAAAAGATCAAGGAGTGGGACGGGATGATGGCCCCCTATAAAGGGGAAAAGATTGTCAGCTATCACCGGAGCTGGACCTATCTTTCCGAAAGATATCACTGGATCATAGAAGACTATGTCGAACCGCACGAAACGATTCCCCCCAGCGCCTCTTATATGGCGGCGCTGGTCGAGAAGATGAAAAAAGAGAACGTAAAAATTATTCTGATGGAAAACTACCAGAATATGCAGATTGCCAGATCGATTGCCGAGCGGACCCATGCGGAGATCGTCAATGTCCCTTCCTCGGTCAGCAAGGAGCTTGGCGTACCTGACGTATTCGCCCTCTTTGATAAGATATTCGGGGAGTTTTCCAAAGCTTTTAAAAATGTGAAACATCAATAGGATGATATTCCGGAAAGTCGAATAATAAAAATGCCGGTACAGATTCAACTTAGAGATCTCTCAATCGGGTATCATAAAAAGGCGCTTCTGTCGGGAATCTCTCTGGAGATCAAGGATGGCGATTTCTGGGGGATTGTCGGTCCCAATGGCGCGGGAAAGACAACTCTGGTAAAGACCATTCTGGGAAGCATCCCCCCCATCCAGGGGAATATTGAGAAAAGCCCGGATCTGATCGTGGGCTATGTCCCGCAGAGAGGGACCCTCGACGACATCTTCCCGTTGACCGCCTTTGACGTGGTTCTAATGGGTCGGTATTCAAAAATCGGCGTGTTTAAAAGGGTTGGCAAGAAAGACCGCCAGATTACTTTGGATCTTCTGGAGAAGGTTGGCATTCCCCAACTTGCGAAGAGACCGTTCCGGGAGCTCTCCGGTGGGCAGAAGCAGAGGGTTTTAATTGCCCGGGGGCTTGCCACAGAGCCGAACATTCTCATTCTCGACGAGCCGACCGACGCGATGGACATTGAAGGGGAGAGCAACATCATGAAGCTGATCATGTCTCTTCATGAAGAATCAAATATCACCATTCTGATGATCACCCATATTCTGAATCTGATCGCGAACTATGCGAAGAGCCTCATTATTGTTCATGGAGACGGCGTCTTTGAATCCGGAGAAACGGAACAGCTCCTTACGGATGAAAATTTAAAGAAGATTTATAAAATCGACCTGGACGTTCATAATCTGCACGGCCAGAAATATGTGGTCGTCCACAGTCATGAGGTTCAGCATAGCCATGCGCATTCCGGCCATGCACACCCTCATACGCCTTCCCCGGCCCGCACAAAAAAGAAGTGGCCCTACTGACCTATGGATTGGCTCCGTCATATACCGCTCCTATCGCGGCTTTTACTGGTTGAAAGCAATGGCATGAGTTTTCTGGACGCCATGCCGCTCCTTTATAACGGCATCCTGGCCTGCGCCCTGGCGGCGCTGGTCAGTTCGTTTCTCGGCGTTTTTATCGTTCTCAAGAGAATTGTTTTCGTCAGCGCCGCCCTCTCCCAGGTTTCCGCCCTTGGAATCGCAATCTCGATTCTGATCGGCCTCTTTTTTGGAATCCATTTTGGAGAGGGGGAGCAGAACGGCTTTATTTCGGTTCCGGCCGTCGTCTCATTTATTTTCGCGGCCCTCGCGGCGCTTCTTCTTGCGATTCAGGTCGGAGAGAGAAAGATCACCCGCGAGTCGATTGTCGGGATCAGCTATGTTCTTCCCGCGGGACTGGTTTTGCTGATTCTGGATAAAGTCGCCGTTGAAACCCATGAGATTGACAATATCCTGTTCGGGAACGCGGTTTTCGTTTCCGGTACGCAGTTGTTCCTCCTGGCATTGGCGTCGTTTTTTATTCTGGCGATCCATGCCCTCCTCCATAAGGAATTTATTTTTTCTTCTTTTGATCCCGATTCTGCGCGGGCGATGGGGATCAAGGCGGTCGCGTTCAACCAACTTCTCTATTTTACCTTTGCACTGGCCATTTCGATCTCCATTTCCGCCATCGGCGCCTTGCCGGTCTTTTCCTTCATGGTTATTCCGGCCACGGCGGCGCTCCTCCTCTCAGACCATCTCAATCGGGTTTTCTGGCTGGC
>DATNMI010000213.1:0-4358 GCA_035602375.1 Nitrospiria bacterium
TGGGCCCGTAAGGAGATAGGATGGACTGGAACAACATAGAAGATATCGCAATCATGCTCGCGGAAAAGTTTCCCGAAACCGACCCTTTGACCGTCCGCTTTACCGAAATGCATCGATCGATTGTCTCTTTGCCAGGTTTTACGGGAGACCCGATGAAATCGAACGAGAAAGTCCTCGAATCGATTCAGATGGCCTGGCATGAAGAATATCAGGATATGCGGAAGTAGCCTACCAGGCGACGACGGTGTCCGCCTCGAAAATCAAATCGACCAGCTGATCATACCCGATGACTACCAACTCAGAAGCGCCCGTTTGAGACTGTTCGTCCTTTGACCGCAACAGGTAAGTCTTCGATTTCCAAGCCGGAATGGTATTCCGCGCTTCCTGCAGTAGAACCACTTCAATCCGATCCGGATTTTCACGGGATAGCGCTTCGATCACCGCGAAGGCCTTCTTGTCGTCATTTTCTTTCAACAGATGAAGCTGTTTTTTCATGGACGTCCCGGAAGCCCTTCTTCGTCATTAAGTCAAGGCCTTTTCCGCATTCTGCTAGAAAATAAAAAAACGGTCCCCTGCCGCCATGGTTTCTGCGATCTCTTCCGGAGCAACCCCTTTATAGGGATAATCTGACTTAAATCCGGGATGCTTCGCCAGAAAGTCATCTTCAATTAAAAACGGGGTCTCCATATCTTCAAAGCTGGAAATATACTTCTCCAGAATGTCATAGTCCTGAATCTCTTCATCCCCGGTTAACAGGATTGGCGCGTTTCCCATCATGAGTATGGCCACCCTGTTGATGCCGGCGCCGAGCCCAAGCGCCATTCGGATCGCCTCTACAGGTCTACGGGAGAGGCGGGGATCGGTTCGTATCACGACGACAATCGTCAAAGGACTCTTTTCTATCGTCTGGTTCATGTCAGTTTAAATCCAGAAAGCGGTCGCATCCTTCGACCAGATTTGAAAGTACCACGAGCCCGCAATAGGTCGCGCGAGGGTCGTTGGTCGGGAGTTTTCTCTCCTGGCATCCATAGGCGCAGACATAGAGCCTGGCGCCGTCCGCGGAGAGTTTAAAGAGAGCCTCATCCTTCAGGTTAAAAACCCCGTCGTCTGTGACATAGAGATAGACGGCGATATTTTTCTCCATAGCGACCCGGGCGATTTTCAGGGTGGTCGCCGTTGAAGGATTGTCCGGCGCCGTCGTCAAGGCAATGGCCAGTTTCTTTTGCGTCATTTAAATAAAGTAACACCCGCTCAGCCGGGTTGTCAACGCGTCATCTTGAGCGTATAATCAACCAAAATGACCCTCCCAACCAGGAAAATCTATCTTGACTACCTGAACGCTTCGCCACTTCTCCCCGAAGTCTATGAGGGGATGCTCCCCTGGCTTTCCGGCCGTTTTGGCAATCCTCACGCCATCCACGAATGGGGCGATGAGGCCCGACTGGCGGTAGAGGAGGCAAGAGCCGATGTGGCCGCCCTGATCGAGGCCGAACCCTCCGAAATCTATTTTACCGCGTCAGGATCAGAGGCGAACAATTGGGCGATCAAAGGATCGGCCATACACGCCAGAAAAAGGCCTTTCCGCATCGTCTCCACCGAAGGGGACCATATTTCCGTCCGCGGTTCCCTCAAGAGCCTCTTGCCGCTCGGTGTTGCCGTTGAATTTATCCCCCTCGATGATACCGGAAGGGTCGACCTCAAAAAAGCGATGGAAATTCTCTCGGAGGAAACTCTGCTGGTTTCCATTCATCACGCGCAGGGGGAGACGGGAACGATACAGCTGATTGGGAAGATCGGGGAATTGTCCCATTCTTCTGGAATTCTATTTCATTCAGACGGCGTAGCTACGGCCGGCTTGATTCCGGTCGATGTCAAACAATTGGGGGTCGATTTTTATTCCCTTTCCGCTCAAACCTTCTATGGGCCGAAAGGGGCGGCGGCGCTCTATATCCGAAAGGGGCGGCGGCTCGTCAATCTCATTGACGGGGGCATCCAGGAGAATGGCAAGCGGGGCGGCCATGAAAATGTTCCGGGAATCATCGGGTTCGGGATTGCCGCCAAGGCCGCGAAGGCTAACCTTGAATCGAGGGGAAAATTTCTAAGCGATTTAAGAAATGATCTGATTCACCGGATGTTGAAAGATATTCCGGGGACTCTTCTGACAGGGGATCCGAAGGACCGGCTTCCCCACCATGTCAGTTTCCTGATCGACGGGATCGAAGGAGAAGCACTGGTCCTTCTGCTCTCGAGACATGGCGTTGCGGCTGCGACAGGGGCAAGCTGCCTTACCGGAAATCTCAAATCTTCCGTGCTTCAGGCGATGGGGATATCCCCGGCCAAGGCGCGGAGTTCTCTCGTATTAACAGTTGGAATTCAGACGACCCCGGAGGAGATCGAAGAAGCGGTCCAGATCATTGAAAGATCAGTTCACGCGCTCCGGAAGCTCAATCCCTAAAAAAATGACAGGGGTTAGGGGGTAGGTTACAGGGCACAGGTGGGGGTACCTCCACCCTGCCCCCTAGCCCCTGCTGACTCATCCTGCCTGCTGGATGATTTTAATGGCCCGGTCGATTCGGGTTAAAGATTTTTCCTTGCCAAGGAGCCGGAGAACGTCAAAAATGCCGGGGCTGACCGTCTTCCCGGTCAGGGCGATCCGGAGCGGTTGGGCCACCTCTCCCATTTTTTTCCCGGTCCGGGCCATGATCTCCTTGAGCATCTGTTCGAGCGGATCATGATCCATCGGAGTCCCGGCAAGCCCTTTCCGCACTTCTCCCAAGAGCATGATCGATTCCTGACTGAGTTTTTTTCGCGCTTCCGGGTCGATCACGATCTCTTCGGTAAAATAGCCGATGGCCGAATGGACCAGTTCATTCAGGTCGCGCGACCGTTCTTTTAAACCGAGATAGACCTCTTTTAAAATGTCGTCGTCTATTTTTAGACCGTCGAGAAGACCCAACCCCGTCATCTGCGCTTTCATCAGAGAGACCATCCGGGCGGGATCGGCTGTTTTAATATATTGGGCGTTCAGCCAGAGGAGTTTTTCAGGGTTGAAAACCGCCGCCGCGGAATTGACCGCCTCCAGATTGAAATATTCAATGAGTTCCGGAAGGCTGAAGATTTCCTGGTCTTTGTGAGACCATCCGAGCCTGACGAGGTAATTGATCATCGCGTCAGGGAGATAGCCGAGGTTTTTGTATTCCATGATCGAAGTGGCGCCATGCCGCTTCGATAGCCGCGCCTTGTCCGGGCCAAGAATCATGGAAAGATGGGCAAACTTTGGAATTGGATAGTTAAAGGCCTGAAACATCGGGATTTGGCGGGGCGTGTTGTTGAGATGATCGTCTCCCCGGATGACATGGGTAATGTTCATCAGGGCGTCGTCCACCACCACGCAAAAGTTATAGGTCGGCGTTCCATCCGAGCGAAGAATGATCAGGTCATCGAGTAGCTGGTTCTCAAAGACGACTCTTCCTTTCACCAGATCATCAATGACGGTTTCTCCCACCTTGGGCGCTTTAAACCGGAGCGCGGAGGGGCGATTGGGGACCGGGTTTGTCAATTCACGGCACCTGCCGTCATACTTCGGGGTTTTCCCCAGGACCATGGCCTCTTTGCGCCTCGCGTCCAGTTCCTCGGGGAGGCAATAGCAGAAATAGGCCTTTCCCTCTTCAAGAAGCCGGTCGGCATGTTTGCGGTAGATGGCCATTCTTTCCGTCTGGCGGAACGGCCCTTCGTCATAGTCGAGGCCCAGCCACGCCATGCCCTCGATGATCGCCTGGATCGATTCTTCGGTAGAGCGGGTCTGGTCGGTGTCTTCGATCCGCAGGACGAAAGTCCCTTTGTGATGCCTCGCAAAGAGCCAGTTAAAAAGAGCGGTCCGGACCCCGCCGATATGGAGGTAACCGGTGGGGCTGGGGGCAAAGCGAACACGAACGTCGGTCATTTCAATTCCTTTTCTTAAAAAAGATTAATAATATACCAAAAGGGAATTGGATGAAAGGGTCATGTTATAATCTTGCTGATGGAACCGTTTGTCGACATCGTCAGGAAAGGGAATGAAGCGTTTGCCCGCGGAGATTACGCCAGGGCCATCTTCTGGTATGGAAAAGCGGTTGAGGCGGGGAGCGGAGACCCCCTCCAAATGGCCGACCTTTATGGAAATATGGCGAACGTCTCCGCCGCCACGGGTCAATTTGAAAAGGCCGTGGACTATTATCAGGAGGCGGTCCGGATTTTCAGGCTGGAAGAGGATTATGCCCGGCTCGGCATTTCGTTTGTCAATATCGGGAATGTCTATGCCGATCAGGGGATCAGCGCAAAGGCGCTCCATTTTTACAAACAGGCGCTCCTTCTGCTCG
>DATNMI010000216.1:0-5373 GCA_035602375.1 Nitrospiria bacterium
CTATGCGAGAGATATCCTGCTTGAAAAATGTAAAGTGGCCGGGATACTGGCCGCTCCATTCATCGACTTTATTGACTTGAAGAAAGCGCTCAGAACATGACCAATCGCTGGCGGACGGCGCTTGCCTCTCTCGGAGAGATAAAAAAGGAATTCGCGGGAAGGGGGTGGATGCGGGCGACGAGCGGCAACCTCTCATTGCGGGTGAAAAAGGCGCCGCTTGAATTTTATATCTCTGTCAGCGGAAGGGACAAGTCTCTTTCTCTTCCCGATGATTTCATCCTGGTGAATGAAAAGGGAACGCCTCTGCCGGATCCTGCCATGGCCGGGAACCCTTTGCTATTAAAACCTTCCGCTGAAGTCGGCGTTCATGCGGCCATCTATCTCAATACGCCTGCTGAAGCGATTTTTCACGTCCATACGCCTTATAATACAGTTGTTTCAAAGCACTCAGATTCCGGGACGCTTATTCTGACAGGATATGAAATGATTAAAGGCCTTGGCCTCTGGGGAGAGGAAAGCAAGGTTCAAGTTCCGGTTATTCCCAACCATTACCGGCTGGAGGATCTGGCGAAAGAGACGGGCGGCCGCGTCGATTCTTCTGTGCCGGGGGTTCTAATCGAGGGACATGGCCTTTATGCCTGGGGTGGTTCCCTGCAGGAAGCCAAAATGAATGTCGAGGCTTTTGAATTTCTTTTTGAAGCCTGGTGTCTTGAGAGGCAGATCGGGAAAGCCATTCGGTTACCGGAGGAAAGAAACGGTTAAAGAGGAATATTACGCCAGTGGAAAACTAAAGTCGCGGACGGCATGGAAAAACGGCGCGCGGGACGGGCCTTGTATGACATTTTTTGAGTCGGGCCCGGTCAGGATGGAATTCCAATACCTGTCAGGAAAGCTGGAAGGCCCCGCAAGGAGTTATTATGAAAACGGCTCGCTTAAGGGGGAGCGATTTTATCAGAACGGCCTTCCCCGGGGGAGCGCCAGGGAGTTTTTTGTTTCCGGAAAAATCCGTTCGGAATGGGCTTATTCCGACGGGAAGCGCGAAGGGAAATGGGTTGAATATTACGAGTCGGGAAACGTTCTTTCCGAATGGATTTATCATCGCGGAAAGCCCGAAGGGTTGGCCCGGGAATACCATGAGAACGGACAGGTGAAGGTGGTCGGATCCTTTAAAAATGGAAAACAGGAGGGGGTGACCCGCACCTATGATGAAAACGGAATTCTAATACGGGAGTGGTATTTCTAGGCTGTTTTCATTAAAATAATCGGGTGAAACATCCTGAAAAAGACCTTCAGCAATCTTTTCCCCATCTCGTCGTTCTCAAAGCCTCTGCCGGATCAGGCAAAACCCATGCGTTGACCCGCCGGTATGTCGGTCTTCTTTTATCAGACCAGGTTCAAAAAAACAGGTTAAACAACATTCTTGCGATTACCTTTTCCAATAACGCCGCCCGGGAGATGCGGGAAAGGGTCCTCTCCTGGCTGAAAGCACTTTATTTCAAAGACCCTGCCAGAACGGAGGAAATTTCAGAAGCGACCGGCCTTGAGAGGGATTCGATCTCCCTCCGGGCGGGGTTGCTGATAGAAACCATTCTTTCAAGTTACTCTGATTTCGGGGTAAGGACGATTGACAGCTTTATGACCTCGGTCTACAAAGCATCTGCCGTCGACCTTGGATTCAGTCCTGAATTTGAAATCCAGCTGGATCACCGCGAGACATTTTCTCGCGGGTTTTCTATTTTCCTGCGGCAGGCCCGCGAGGGGACTTCCGCATCAGAATTTCTCCGGGAGACGGTCGATCGGATACTTCCGTCGTTAAAAAGCGATGGTGGATTCCCCTGGAATCCCTCCGAAATGATCCTTTCAGAGATTCGGGAAATGGAAAACAGCCTTCTGCTCCGGAAGAAAGGACTGATCCTTCCGGAGCATTCAAAAATGATCCGCGCTGTTGAAAGCCGCATCAAGACTACCGCCGATTTGATCCGTGGCAAGATAGAAGAATTCGGTTTTGATTCAAGAAAAAGCGGTTTTGACAAAATTCTCCTGTCGGCTGAATCCGGGAATTTCCCGGGAATGATCGGCGTAGGAATGGAAAGCCCCCCGGTGAAAGTCAGCGCGCAGCAACGTAATTCCGAAGGTTATGAAGAGATTCTCTCCCTTTGGAACTCACTCAGAAACCTGGTCTTAGAATACTTCCGATACTATTCCGAATCGTATTACCTCCCGTTCCTCAATGTTCTCTTTTCTTTTGAGAAGACGCTCGACCAGGTTAAAAATAGAGAGCGGCTTGTTTTTATCGAAGATATGAATAAACGCCTGGCCGATTTTATCCGGAAAGAACAGGTGCCCGATATTTTCCTCCGCCTGGGCGACACCCTCTATCATTTCCTGGTGGACGAATTCCAGGACACCTCTCCCATCCAATGGGACAATCTGAAGCCTTTGATTGAAAACGCGCTTGCCCAGGAAGGAAGCCTCTTTGTCGTTGGGGATACGAAACAATCCATATACCGGTTTCGGGACGCTGACTACCGCATTATGAAAGCGATCGAAAATGAGAATCCCTTTCCTTCAGCCGGGCATCAGATCAGGGAGTTGACGATGAACCGGAGGAGCGGGGAGGTGATTGTGGAATTTAATCGCTACTTTTTTGAGGAGATTGCGGGATCGGATCCCGAATGCAGAAAACCAGCCGCCATGAGCGGCCTCTTGTCCTGCCGGCAGGAGCCCGCCCCGGGCGGGAAGGGAAAAGGGTATGCGGAAACGATTCTCCTCTCCGGAGCGGGAGAAGCCAATCCGGAGGAAGAGTCCCTGACTGCTCTGGTGAAAGATTTCATCAATCGGGGTTATCGTTATTCTGATATCGCGATATTGACCATGAAAAACGATGAAGCGGTCAATG
The DNA here is from genome assembly GCA_035602375.1 of Nitrospiria bacterium. Classification (GTDB taxonomy): domain Bacteria; phylum Nitrospirota; class Nitrospiria; order JACQBW01; family JACQBW01; genus DATNMI01. Next base: position 2,900 of record DATNMI010000216.1, read on the forward strand.
TAACTTCCTGGTTGAACGGCAAGAATATTCCTTTTATCTCCTACAGCGGTCTTGATATCCGGAAACGGAAGATTACGGTGGAAATATTTTCCCTCCTGAGGTTTCTTGATACTCCAGCCGATGACCTCTCTTTTGCCACCTTTCTTGCGGGCAATCTGTTTCAAAAGAAGCGGGTGTTGGACGGGAACCCCACGACGTTCGATTGCAGACAATTTCTGGAAGGTCAGGACCGGGTTCATCTGCTCTACAAGCTTTTTCAGGAAAGATTTCCCTCTCTTTGGCAGAAATATTTTGAATCTTTATTTAAAAAATCGGGTTATCTTCCGCTCTATGACCTCCTTTCTGAAATTTACATGAAGTTTGATCTTCTCCGGCTTTTCTCTGATGAGATGGCCTCGGTGGTCCGTCTTCTCGATCTGGGGCATGAATTTGAGAAAGAGGGCAAAAACAGCCTGAGAGACTTCATACGCGCTTACCATAAAGATGTCGAAGGGGAAGCATCCTGGAACCTGACTGTCCCTCCCGACTTGAACGCTGTCAATGTCATGACTATATTCAAGGCCAAGGGACTTGGATTCCCGCTGGTCATCGTCCTTCTCTATCCGGAAAGGAACCGGGGATTCAAATTTATCAGGGAAGAAGGAGATCAAGGCGTTAAACTCTTGAAAATCAATCAGGCTCTGGCTTTGGAGCCCTCCCTCTCCCGCCTTTATGAGGAAGAAAAAATGGCGGAGCGAATTAACCATTTAAATGCCCTTTATGTCGGATTTACCCGCGCGGAAGATGAACTATACCTGATAGGGTCCGGGGCGCCCGGAGAATATCCATTGAACCTTCTGGCTCGGGTAGAAGGAAGGCGCGGAGTAAAAGAGAGTCCCAAAAGGGTCGTTTCAGAGAGAAAACAGTTTCCGCTCACGTTTCCGTCTTCGACGGGTGAATGGGAGCGTCAGGCACCCGGAAGGCGCCTCTATCGGGAAGGGATAAAGCGGGGCGAGTATCTGCACGATCTCCTCTCGTTGATCGAAGGATTCAGTTCTGCTTCCGTAGAGGGGGGACTGCGGGTTCTTAAAGCGGCGGCGGAGCGGTTGAACCAAATGAAAAAGGCCTCCTCCCGTGATGTTTTTAGTTTCCCGGAGAGTCTTATCGGATTCCTCCTTTCAGATCCGTTGAAAGCCTATTTCGTCGTTTCCCCCGGCGCTGCGTTTTATACGGAGAAAGAGTTGATCAACCGGGAAGGACACCTGTTTAGAATCGACCGGCTGGTATTAACTGCCGAGGAGGCGGTTGTGATCGATTACAAGACCGGAAATGACCCCGACGATAAAATACGGGCAAAGAGCCAAGTCGTCAATTACCTTCAAATTCTCAGGGAAGTCTACCCCGAGAGAAAAGTTTCAGGGCGCGTCCTCTTTCTCGACCATCATGAGGTTATGAAAATAGAATGAGTTTTAAAATATTATCCCCGGCTGAAGATCTTCCGGTCTGGCTATCCCAAAGGCTCTTTAGAACAGAAAACGATTTCTCCCGGAATCTCATCCTTTTTCCCGGCAAAAGGCCGGCCCATTTTCTCCGAAGAGCGCTTGCCGTTACGGGAGGAACCTCCCTGATTCCTCCGGTGATCTGGTCCATGGACCAATTCATAGACCTCTCTTATGAAAAAACGCTTGGATTTTCCAGTCCTGATCTTAAACCTCTCGATGCGCTGGCCTGTCTTTTCGAGATTCATCAAGGGGTTCTAAACCAGGACGGGCAAAAACAGATGACCCTGGAAGAGTTTTTTCCGATAGGAGTCGAGTATTACCGGGCCCTTGAAGAGCTCTATGTCGAGAAAATTACGCCCCAAAAAGTCAGGGAGATTGACCTGCTGGCGGAAGAGAAACTCCCTCCCCAGGCCGTTGCCCGGATGGCGGAGCTCTCCCGATATTATCGGGAGTTTTACCGGCTGATAGAACGTGAAGGGTATTCCACCCGTTCGGTCCGCTACAGAAAGGTTTCCGAGGGTTTGGAAGCCCGCCATCTGGCCCTCTACGATCAGATCTTTGTGGCGGGATTCTTTGGACTTACCAACGCGGAACAATCTCTTTTTGCAAAAATGGCCGCTTGGCCAAACACCCAATTTGTTTTTCAGGAAGGTCCGGGAATCCGGGAGAAAGCCTCCGCGTTTGGATTTGATGTGGCACGGGAACCCGTCAAGACCGGCCCGCCAGGGAATTTCTCGATGACGCGCAGTCCCGATGTTCATGGGGAGCTTTTTGGCGCCAGTTCGGTTCTTTTTGATAAAAAATCGGGAGAGAGCCTCCCGGATCAGAAAACAGTCCTGGTTCTTCCATCCTCGGGCACTCTCATACCCGCCCTTTCCCATCTGCTGAGCCGGATGAAACCGGACCAATATAATATCTCGCTCGGTTATCCTTTGCGCAGGACGCCGCTCTTTGAATTTTTTTCCCGTTTAATAGGCCTCCTTTCGTCGCGGG
>DATNMI010000217.1:0-1113 GCA_035602375.1 Nitrospiria bacterium
GAATCGCGCAACCCTGGCATCCCGCCATGTTCGCTTAGCGCCAAGTCATGAAAGGCATAAACTTCTCGGACTGATAACCAACGAAGTTTCGCTGCCATATTCTATTTTTGCGCCAAGGTCCGCAAAGCATTCTTGTATTCCTTGGCGATGCTCGCAGCGGCTTCCATGGCTTCTTTAAAGTCAGGATCATAGGGGCTGACTTCGAACCCTTCCGGAGTTTCCCGGACAAAGATTTCATCGCCTTTCTGGAGATGAAACCGGTTGACCAGTTCTTTTGGAATGGTCAGTGCCAGACTGTTGCCGACAGTCGTAATTTTCAGAGTGTGCATGATTTGATTTAATGCTGATTTGATATGTGTTAACAGTATACGTATACTCATACGTACATAAGCGCAAGGATCATCTTTAAAATCCCGGGATCCGCGCCTGACGCCCAGGATGGCCGCAATTGTAAAGCGAAAGCCCACCCCAGCGTAAGCGAACGAACATCGGGAGCGGTTTCTTTTCCATCGGGCTCTCGCTGGGTCGGTTTGAAGGCGGGAAGCCCGAATGCCAACCCGGCGATTTATCGCCCCGGAGGGGCTACAGGATTCAGCCCAGGGTTTCAACCCTGGGAACCGTCCACCCGGGCGACGCGCCCTGAAAGGGCGCCAGATCAGACGTAGAAGAAACGGACGCGAAGAACCTATTTATCTAGGGGGCCGCAATCGCTCCATTTTGTGCTGGTGCGCATGATTTTAGCCATTGGGAGATTGTCTCTCTGCCTAACAAATACCCTCTTCCTTTTCGGTAGCAATCGGACGCATTTGGCCCACGTGATCTCTCGCCCTTTCAGGGCCAACCGCTTTTTTGGATGTTTCCCAGGGTTGAAACCCTGGGCTGAATCCTACAGCCCCTGCGGGGCAAAAAAACATCCCAAACGGCCTTAACTTCGCGCCATTCACGGCTGACCCCTAGATTTTGCCCTGCTTACCGAGATCAACGGATACGTCGTATTCTCGATGGATTGATCGGATTTTGATCGATATGATCGGCGCAATCTACTTATGCCCCAATCTCGCCTTCGCTCGTTCCTGGTTAAAGAACTCCGGGAAGTCTGGCCGCCGACTCTCT
>DATNMI010000221.1:0-4800 GCA_035602375.1 Nitrospiria bacterium
CAGTTTGGTCCCTATCTGGTGTGGGCGTAGGATATTTGAAGGGAGCTGTTCCTAGTACGAGAGGACCGGAATGGACTGACCTCTGGTGTGTCAGTTGTCGTGCCAACGGCAGCGCTGAGTAGCCATGTCGGGAAAGGATAACCGCTGAAAGCATCTAAGCGGGAAACCTGCCCTAAGATAAGATATCCCGTGGCACAAGCCACCTAAAGGCCCCTGGTAGACTACCAGGTTGATAGGCTGGATGTGTAAGAGCTGTAAGGCTTTGAGCTAACCAGTACTAATTGGCCGTGCGGCTTGACCATTTCTTTTATCTCAAGTTAATCAGGTTTTGTTTTAAGGGTGTTGATGTCTTTGCCTTTCAATTTCAATGTTTTCTCAGTTACTGATTTACGAGAAGGCGTTAGTGACAAGGCCGCAGTTCCGAAGACGAGGTAGGCGTACTTAACCTGTACGTTGACGAGTCTGAGGAACGAGAACGCAGTCAATGACGCATTATCGGAAATCAGTTAGAGTTTCCGGTGGCATTACCGAAGAGGCTACACCCGTTCCCATCCCGAACACGGAAGTTAAGCTCTTCAGGGCCGATGATACTGTACCCGCAAGGGTGTGGGAAAGTAGGACGTTGCCGGATTTATATCAAGAGCCTGCCGATTCGTCGGCAGGCTCTTTTTATTTTAAATTGAACCTTCCGAAAAAAGCCCCTAAAATAGAACCCATGCTCAAACAGATCAAGAGGCGGTTGAAAAACTATAAAAAAAAAGGCGCGTTCTCCGATCACCTGAAGCCGGCCTCGGTGCTTATTCCTGCTTATGAAAAAGATGGCGTGCTCTATCTCCTCTTTACCCGGCGTACCGACAACGTCGAACACCACAAGGGTCAGATTTCCTTTCCCGGAGGAATGAGAGACGACGGAGACGCGGATGCCGCTGCAACTGCGTTACGGGAGACTCACGAGGAACTGGGCATCGCCCCGGAGGGTATCCGCATCCTCGGCGAGTTAGACGACCATGTGACCGTATCGGGCTTTAATGTCACCCCTATTGTGGGAGAGATTTCCTATCCATTTGCGCTCAATATCTGTAAAGAGGAGCTTTCCGAGGTTTTTTCCGTTCCTCTCGAGTTTTTAATGAAGCCGTCCCATTGCACAACCGATTTTCTTCTGGACGAGGACGGGCATAAAAGGGAATTCTATGTTTTTCAGTATGGGGCTTACAAGATCTGGGGTGTGACGGCGGGCATCACGCGGAATTTCATCGATGTCATTGGATAACACGTTGATCTATCGGGCCGAGATCGATTTTGTTTTTACCGAAGACTTCATCAACCCGTCGGCCTGCTCAGGATAGAAGCCATCGTAATTATTCCTTTCGGCCAGCTCCAGGACAGTATAAGCGGAGCCGTCTCTCACCTCCGCCGCTGAAAATATCTGCCTCAGGCGGGTGCCGGGAGGCCCGATGATCTCGCCGGAAAACTCAATTCCTTTCTGAACAAGCAGAGCCTTGGCTTTATCAATGCCTGGAACCCGTACTGCTACATGGTGGAGCGCCTGATCGCCGAATTTTTTCACCCACGGCGTCAGGGGACTGGAGTTGACGGCCCTGCCGGTGTAATCCTGATCGATAAAGAGGGCGGGGTACCCTTTCTTTCGATAGACCTTGGCCCACCATCCCTGTTCCGGATATTCGATGATTTCCTTTTTATTGACGAATCCCATGGAAATAAATTCCTTGGCCCTCTTGTCGATATCCAGGCACCGGATGGCAAAATGATCGAGTACGAGAGGCTCTCCGGTCTCTTCTACGATTTTTAGCCAGGCCCCACCAGCGTCGTTTTCCTTAAAAAACGTTTCAATGAGCCGGGCAACGCTCTTTTCTTTATATTGCTCAAGCTGAGATTTGAGGATCCTGTTCATAGATGCCACCTGGAGACCAATCTGAAAATATTTTTATTGATCTTTACAGGTTAGCACCGGAATTTGGTTTTGTCTAACGATTCAGATGATTTGGAAGGGGGATTTAAAAAACCCAAAAGCTCTTCGGACTGAAAATATCCGCCTCAGGCGACCATTCTGAAGACTTTTGGGTCCGGTGAACTGTTTGGATTGGTCAAAAGGCTGTTACCCCTCAGCCACCTCACAGGTCGGTTGGTTAGATTGCATTGGACCACCTCCTTTCTCGTGTTCGGAAATTATATCCGAGGAAACCAGTTCGATCAAGTTAAAAACACAATTCTAACATATTGATATTATTAAAGAAATGTGTTGTTTGACAGAAAAAGGATCGGCCGATACACTTTGTTTAATTAGTTTCAGCCGTTTCAAGTTAAAGTTATTCACTCACCCCTCAGCCCCATTGAGAAGGATGAAAATAATAAATCAGAAATCACGTCCCCCCAATTCTGCAAGGCCGGATGGGGGGTTTTTGTTTGGTATGGAGATTTTGTCATGATCAAGAAAGGCCTTTTCTCGCTATTTTTTTTAAATATCCTGTTCTTATTGACCATTGCCGTCAATGCGATAGCAGATGAGCATCCAGACGAAAAATGGCAGAATATGGGCTCGCGGCCCTGGTTGCTGGACGTGTGGCGGCCAAGTTGGGTCTCTTCGCAAAACTGATTTCGATTCTGCTGGCCATGAAGAAACTGGCGATCGTTATGCTGATCGGCGCCGCGGCACTATTCAAAAAATTCTTCGGCAAACTTACCGGAAAAACAAAGGATACGACCCCTGTCGCCTAGCAGCGATACAGATTTGTTCGGGAGAATCTATTCTTTTGATCTTGGGATCGGAATACCCTATACTTTAATCCACTAGGGGAGATTTTACCTTGACAGCCGCATCCGACCACCGTTTCAGGATTTCCGAAATTGAAAAAGTTGAACTCCATCAGCATGTGGACGGGTCTATCCCGGTCACTCTGACCTGGGAGTTGATGAAGAAACATGGCCTCAACCCGGTCGATTCCATTGAGGAGATGGTAAAACTCCTCACGCTTCAGGAAGATGAACAGGGCTCTCTTCTCCGCTACCTCGACAAATTTCATTATCCCCTCTGGATTACCCAGTTCTACGACAATATCAGCAGTGTGGTGGTATCGGTCATTGAGGAGGCCTCGAAAAACGGGGTCCGGCTGATTGAACTGCGGTATTCCCCGGTGATTCATATGTTGTCCGGCTTGACCATTCGGCAGACGATCAGTTCTGTTTTAGCAGGTATTAACAAGGCCAAAGACCGGTTCGGGGTCGAGGCCGGCCTGATTATTATCGCCATGCGCCACCAGGGGCCCCACATTGCGAAAATTCTCGCCCGTCAGGCGATCGCGGAAGCCCAGCATCTCCATGACCGTACCGGAGTGATCGGGTTTGATATTGCCGGGGCGGAGCGGGGAAACGCTCCCAAGCTCTTTAAAGAGGCTTTCAGAATTGCCCGCCTGGGAGGGCTTGGGTTGACCGCGCATGCCGGGGAGGACGAGGGTCCTGAATTTATCTGGCAATCGATCGACGACCTGGGATGCACCCGGATCGGGCATGGATGTTCGGCCATCAAGGATAAGGCGCTTCTCAAGCGAATGGCGGCCGACAAAATTCTGGTTGAGTGTTGCTGGACCTCCAATTACCAGACCGGGGCGGTCAAGCCGGGGAAAGAACATCCCATTTTTACCTTTCTTGAATATGGGGTTCCCGTGGCCATCTGCACCGATAATACAACGGTTTCCGGGACCAGTCAGAACCAGGAAAATGAAAAGGTGAGCGGAAAGCTGACTGTGGAAGAACTCAAGGCCGTCCACGACGGAGCCCGTTCCTACTCCTTCATTCAGGGTGAGAAGCTTTCGCATGCCGCAAAATAGATCGTTTGTTCTGATCTGCAAGAGTTCGGATCTCCCCCCGCTTTCATCACATCCATTTACCTTTTTCCAGGCCGGAGAGAAAAAAGAAGGGTTCCTTATCAATGAAAATGGGACCTTCAATGCCTACCTCAATCGGTGCCGCCACCAGGGGATAACCCTCGACTGGGACACGGGCGATTTCTACCGACCCGATAAAAAGGTTTTGATCTGTAAAACCCATGGCGCCACTTATCATCCTGGGACCGGAGCCTGCGCGGGTGGCCCCTGCAACGGCAAGAGCCTCTTCAGGCTTCCACTTGCCATTGAAGGGGAAGGGATTTATCTAGACCTCTCCGTTCCAGAACCATTCTCCTGATGGAAACGTTTGTTGTAAAAGTCTCTTATCGTAATTCCCGAGTGATTTTATCGGGAATCTAGAGTCTTTTTTGCAAATTACTAGATTGATTGTCGGGAATAATTTCTGTATAAAAAAGAGTCTGGTTGGTTGATGTCAATATGTCTGGAGTTTTAAATGGCCGATAGGTTATACGATCTGATTGTTCTGGGAGCGGGTCCCGGCGGGTATGTTTCCGCCATCCGGGGTGCCCAGCTTGGCCTTAATGTCGCGCTCGTGGAAAAAGACAAAGTGGGCGGGGTTTGTCTCAATCGGGGCTGTATCCCTTCCAAGGCGCTGATCCATAACGCCCATGTTGTTTCCCTCGTTCGGCGGGCCGAAGAGTTTGGCATCTCTTTCGATCATGTGAAATTTGATTTTTCGGTTGCTCTCAAACGGAGCCGTGAAGCGGTCGATCGTTTGACCAAAGGGGTGGAACTTCTCCTTAAAAAACATCGCGTTGTTCTTCTGGCCGGAACCGGCGAACTGGCCGGTTCAAAAGCGGTCAGGGTAAAAACAGAGAAGGAGACCCTCCAGATCGAAGGACAAAATATCATCATTGCCACCGGTTCCCGGGTCAAG
>DATNMI010000228.1:0-5603 GCA_035602375.1 Nitrospiria bacterium
GGCTAAGGAAGCCGAAATTGGGATTGAAAAAGGAAAAGATGACACGTTTGCTCTGGTGAGACAGCTTACATATATTCCTGCTCCAGATGAGAAAGACCCCAATCTGACAGTGATAACGATAAAAACAGGGAAGGTGACTTCTATTGACCGCACTCCCATGAAAGGATCCCCGTTTAAATAATTCTCAAACATCATTTTTCGCAACCTGCGGAATTTAGCCCTCTCCCGTATTTCAAGAAGAAACCAACAAATTTCCTTTATAACTCTCGTGCCCGTTCGTCAACTCATGCAAAAATTCAGAAGAAATTTCGTTCTTCAGCGCGTGACAACAGGCCTACTAAATTTAACTGGAACGATTGGCAGATTGACTGAAAAAGAAATCCTTTAGAAAGGGCTGGAGGTCAGGTATGGACTGTCAAATAGGCTGAATTGGAGGTGATGCCCAACATGTCTGCTGTAATAGAAGTTATGCCGGTATTGATAAAGGAGGCCGTTGCAAGTCCCTGCGATCCCAAGGCATTGCTAATGGTAGCGATATTTGTATATGCGGACACCCAGTTCACCGATGTTGTAAGATCCTGCATGCTTCCATCAGAATAGGTTCCGGTAGCTGTAAACTGCTGCGTGGCACCAATGAGAATACTGGGAGAGGTTGGAGTGACCGCAATGGAGACGAGTACGGGGGGTGTTACCTGAATAGTCGCTGTATTAGAGGTAACCCCGGAAAGTTTCGCTGTGATTCCGGTTGTGCCTTGGGCCAGAGAGGTAAATAACCCGTTTGTAGTCAAAACATTACTGACTGTTCCGACACTGACATTTGACGAACTCCAGGTGACTAAAGAGGTAATATCTTGAATCGTTGTGTCGCTAAATGTCCCTTTGGCTGTAAACTGCTGCGTATTACCCAGGGCAATACTCTGATTTGCCGGGGTGACGGCAATGGAAACCACAACAGCCGATGTAACTGTAAGGAGAGCTGTATTCGAAGTAATACTGGAAAAACTCGCGGTGATGTTTGAGGGACCTACTGAAATCCCAGAGGCAAGTCCGTATAATCCTGGACTATTTCCAATGGTTGCAATCCCCGTATTTGATGAATTCCAGGTCGCCCAGTTTGTCAGGCTCTGTACAGTGCTATCGACAAGAGTCGCTGAGGCAATAAATTGCTGAGTTGTTCCTTTCGGTATGCTTGGGGCAGAAGGGGTTACCGCAATGGATGCGACTGCGGATGAGGTTAGAGTTGTTGTGCCTATCATCCCTCCATAAGTCGCTCTGATAGTTGATGTGCCGGGCGCTGCAACAGCCGTGGCCAAACCTTGGGAACCGGACAGATTGCTTATTGTGGCAATCCCCGGACTTAATGAACTCCAGGTTGCCCAGGTCGTCAGGTTCAGTATCACAGAGTCCGCCAGCGTTCCCATGGCAGTAAACTGCTGAGTTGTTCCTGGGGCCAGGCTTGGAGGTGATGCGGGGGTAACTGAAATTGAAACAACCGCTGAGGATGTGAGGGTCGTTGAGCCGGTTATACTCCCTGAGGTTGCAGTAATCGTGGTAGACCCCGGAGTCAAAGTTGAAGTGGCCAGCCCCTGTGTGCCCGACGTATTGCTCACATTAGCAACCACGGTATTTGAGGAACTCCAGGTAACCGACATGGTCACATTTTTGTAGGATTTGTCAGAGAACGCTCCCGTGGCGATAAACTGCATCGTCATCCCGGGGGCGATGCTGGTGTTAACTGGTGTGACAGACAGCGAAACCAATCCAGGCGGGGGAACCGGATCAATTGCCCCACAACCCCAGAATAGCATTGGGAAAAAGATGCAGGCAACAATCGTAATCCATGAGAGAACCGGTTTTTTCATAGTTTTTTAGATGGTCCTTGAAAGTCTTTTTATCAAAAGAAAATTGAAGCCGAAAGTTCTTTTTCTATCACCTTTTTAAGAACCGAGGAGATTGGCTATTATGTTCTATCAAATGTTAATAGTAGCTTACAGAATGGAAACGGTCAAACGCAGGCAGGTTGAGGATTACTGGTTGCCAACTGCGATAATTTTAATTTTTACTCAATACTTGATAACAGGAAGAAAGAATGCGGATATTATTAAGATTGCTTTGCGACCTGCCTGAAATTAAAAAAAAACCCAAATCTGGTACTGGAGCAACTTGGTGAGTTTTTGTCCCACAAATGTTAACGATTTTTTACAGAATGGGAGGCTTTAAACTCGTTCGAACTGAAGATTGCCACTTAATATATCGGCAACAATCTGCTGGATGGACGGGGGAGTTATTCGATCTGTTTCTGGATTTTTTCCAACAGGCTCATGTCGAGTCCCTTGGTTTCAAAGTATTCCCTTTCAAGTTCCTCAATATAATAGAGGTCGAGGCCGCTCTCCCTTAGGAATTTATCCCGGGCTTCGCCGTCTAAAAGGCTCAACGCGATGGGAAGAACTTCGAAGATATAGAGCGCCTCTTTCCGGATATCGGAGGCGATCTTTTGGAACAGATCGCGAGGGATATCGGTTTTGATCAGGCCTTTTCCCAGGAGTTCCTTGGAGAGCTCCTGCCGGATATTTTCAAGCTCATTTTCAGATTTAATCTCGATATAAAATGTTTTCATCATTTTTTTCAAATGGAAATGAACCGTTTTGTAGAAGTTTCCATCCTGATTGATCTCGTCGATTTCCTTAACGATATCAATCAGCCCCTTGTTACCGTTTTCAACTTCCTTGATTCCGTTAAAGACAATATAGATTTTCTTCTTTCCGTAACTGGTCAGGTAACGATCTCTTAGAATGCTGTCAATGAAGATTTCTTTAAAGATTTTCTGATCTAGCTCATCAAAGACTTTTTTATTTCCATAAATGGTCCGGAGCATCTTTTCCGTGACATTGATCCCTTCCATGAAAACCAGCTGGTTCAGGAAGTTATAGGTCGAATCATAGCGGTCAAAGAAAGTAATGATGTAGCCAAAGCGTTCCATAATATCCGCGTTTCCTGCATTGCGGGCATGTTCGTCGCAGAGCCGACCCATATCGAGCAGAAGTCCGTCGAAACTGTAGTCCCTTTTTTCAAGCGATTGCTGTTTGGCCTTGATGAGAAGGGTCAGATCTTCGTGAGAAATAAGACTGCTGACCTCCTGATCCTTAAGGAAGAGTCCTTCGAGAATTTCACGGGTTGTCGACAGATAGGTCGGTTCTTCACTCTTGGTAATCGACTTGCCCTTCAGGAAAAGTTCGTCAAGGGCGATGAAAAGTTCAAGAGGAATATTATTTCTTACGCTCAGGGTCCGGAGACGGTTGAGTTTAGCGAGCTTGCTCTGGGAAATATTGGAGGAGCTTGAAATCTCGACCAGGATATCCTTGTATTCATCGATCAGCCTTTTGTTATCCGGGTGTTTATAAATAATGTCGATCTTGGTCCGTTCCTGCTGGTATTTCTCGATTTTATTGATTTTAGCCAATTCCTCCAGCGTTACCAGCTCTTCGGGGCTAAGTCCCTTTTTCTCTGAATAAAAATCTTTGAAAACCTGGTAATACTCCTGATTTTTCCGGTGAACAAATTTAATCAGGTAGACGATGACATCAGGAACGTTCAGATAGGTAAAAAATTCATTAATGAGGGCGAGGTCGTTTTGTTCAATAACATGCGGCGTCCGTTTGATCATCTTTCCAAAGGTTTTAAGGAGGAACTCCTGCTGTTGCTTCGCCACGTTTTGGTCTTTTAATTGAATAAAGAAATAATAGTTGCAGATGGCGTTTCCGTTGCGGAACATTTCCCCCAGCCGGTCGGTCCCGGCAGTCTGATCGCTAAACACCAACGAATCGGTTTCAATCTGGTAATGGGTACCGTTGAGCACCAGCCGGTTGACCACCTCCTTGCGGATCATGTCTTTCAGGGGAAGGTTCACGCCGAACATGTATTCGCAGAAGTTCCCTCCGTTTCCCTTGTAATGGATCCGCTCCCCACCGATGATCAACTCATTGGAGGGGGAAAAAAGACGGAGAGAGGGTTCTCCATTTTCCATCTTTTGTTCGAAGAAAAAGAGGTTTTTGATATCTTTTCCGGCGATGGTGGCAAAATACTCCACGTCGGAATTAATCAGTCCATGTAACCTGACATCCTTGATCATAGTATTTAGTATACCCGAAAAATTAAAAGATGCCTACATACCGCTATGAAATCGTTAAAATGTTTCGTATAATTCCGGCATGTTTTATTTTCGGGAAAACATGCTGAAAACAGCGCTCATTTCGGTCCTCCTCTTTATTCTGCTCGCGCCGGTTCATTCCGGCGCGGCTTCCGGCGAGGATTGCAGGTTCCGGTTTAGTCTGGGAACCGAGCCTCCGACCCTCGATCCGTCGCTTGCCACGGATGGGACGTCTATTCTGGTGATTGAAAACCTGATGGAGGGATTGACCCAGTTTGATCAAAATCTCCTGCCGGTACCGGCCGTCGCGAAGAAATGGGAGGTTTCAAAGGACGGAAAGACCTGGCTTTTTTATCTCAGGGAAGATGTCCACTGGTCTGACGGCAAAAAGGTCACCGCAGACGATTTTGAATATTCCTGGAAGCGGCTTCTCAATCCGGAGACCGCTTCGGAATATGCCTATTTCCTCTACGATCTCGAAAACGCGGAAGCCTACAACCAGAAGAAGATTAGCGGCCAGGAAAGCGTCGGCGTCAAAGCCCTTTCCCCGTTTCTTCTCCGGGTCCGTCTGGTTAAACCGGTCGTCTATTTCCCCAGTCTTACCGCGTTTTCAGGCACCGTTCCGCTCCGAAGAGACCTGATCGAAAAGTATGGCGACCATTGGACGGATCCCGAAAAAATGGTCGTGAACGGGCCGTACCGGTTAAAGGAGTGGCGGCACGAATACAAACTGACGCTTGAGAAAAACCGTGCCTATTATGGCGGGGAGGTTTTATGCGGCACGGTAGAGGCCTTCATTATCAATGAAAGAAGCACGGCGCTGACCCTCTATGAGACGGGGAGCCTGGACATGGTCTTTTTAACGCCTGAGGCCATTCCCAGTTACAGAAACGACAGAGAGTATGTTAATCAACCGCTCCTGCGAGGGTATTATTACGGGTTCAATACGAGGGTTCCTCCATTTAATGATTCCAGAGTCCGGCGGGCCTTTTCCATGGCGATCGACAGATCCGAACTGCCTAGAATTTTAAGCGGCGGGGAGGTCCCTGCGAAATCCTGGATCCCCCCCGGAATGTTCGCGCACGACCCGTCCATCGGGTTGGACTTTAATCCGATGGAGGCTGCGCGTCAACTGGCCGAGGCAGGCTATCCCGGAGGGAAACGGTTTCCTTCGGTGCGCCTGGCCTTTAATACAGACGCGGTCAACGGACTCGTGGCGGAAAATATTCAGGCGCAGATCAAGCGGAACCTGAATATTACCCTTTCTCTCGATAACATGGAATGGAAAGTCTATTTGAAAAAGCTCCAGCTCGATACTCCTGCGGTCTTCAGGCTCTCCTGGGGAGCCGATTATCCGGATCCCGATAATTTTATGAACCTTTTCATTACGGGAGGAGGAAACAACCATACCGGATGGGGAAATCCCCGGTATGACCGGCTGATTTCGGAGGCGGCC
>DATNMI010000241.1:0-2049 GCA_035602375.1 Nitrospiria bacterium
GGGTTCAAGAATCCGGATGGTGGCTTTGGCTCTTCTTTTGACCAGGTATTCTTCGAGCTTGACCTTTCTTTTTTTCTCAGCGATCAGTTCTTCCGCATTTTTCCTGGCCTTTTCCGGTGGAATTCCTTCGCCGATGGATCGATTTTCAGCAAGGGTGTCGTCAATCTCCTGGTCATTGACAAAAATAAAGAAATTAATCCTCTGATTAATAAAACTTTTCACTTTGAGAAACCGGATGACCAGATCCCGAAGATCTTGCCGGGAGAGCCCTTCCCCCTCTAAAACATGATCCAGCGACTGGTTCTGGGGAAGATGGTCGGAGCTTTCTGAAATCTGGGCTTCCACTTCTTTTGCCGACGGGCTTGAAACGCCAAACCTTTCCGCGTCTTCTTCCAGGAGAATTTCATCGATCGCGAACTGCAGGTGAGGGTCCCGACCCTTTACTTCCGGGAGAGGAAATTCAAGGGAAAATATTTTAGCAATTCTCAGGTCGCTTTCGGTAATGAGATGCTTATTGGCAACCGCTAACAGCCGATCTTCCGTTTCTCCTCCGGCAAAGAGAGGAAGAAAAGCGGATAAAATGAAGAAGGTAAACAAGAAGAACGTTTTTGATTTTATTAACATGGGTGCCAGTGGCTCAACGACGCGGGCGCTCCGATCCGGAAACTGGACGGCTGTGTGAGGGGATGATTATCCGAATGCGCCAATCTCATATTGAATGACCGTCACGGCGGCCAGAACTGCCGTTTCACTTCTCAATTTTCTCTTGCCGAGGGAAACCGTTTGAAAGTTGGCTGAACGGGCCCATTCAATCTCTTCTTCCGTCAGGCCTCCTTCGGGTCCAATCACCGCAGTGATTTTATTTTTGGGTTCAACGTCGTCAAGGGCCTGTCGGACCGAAATCCCTTCCTTTTCCCAGAATATCAGTTTTATTCCTTCATGCGGTTCCTGGAGAAACGACCTGAAATCAACCGGCAACTGAAGGGTCGGGGGGGCTTCTCCTTCGGATTGCTGGGCGGCTTCCAGAATAATCTTTTCCCAGCGGTGTTTCTGGTGTTCAATTCGCTCTTCCCTCGGCTGGACAACGGTTCGGGTCGTCAGGAGCGGAATAAATTCCGACACTCCCAATTCGGTTCCTTTTTGAAGAATCCATTCCAGGCCCTTTTTCTTGACCACGGCGAAGCCCAACCGAAGGGAGCGTTTGTTCTGTTCGGAGATTTCTTCTTTCGACTGGATTTCAGCCTCTAGTCTTTCGCCGTGGGCCCGGGTAATCACCGCCCGATAGATGTTTCCGCGGCCGTCGGAGAGGCGTATTTCGTCCCCCTTCGCGTAGCGAAGCGCTCCCTTCAGATGATGAAAGAGGTCTCCGGTAATGACCGCTTTGCCGTTTTGAATATCATGGGGACTTACAAAAAAGACCTGCATAGCTCTGAAAAAAGAATAGCTGATTTGGGAAAGGATTAAAAGAGGTTTTTGACCCTTTTCAGGAAGCTCTTCTCTCCGGGAGCCTTTGTTTCATGGGCAAGGCTTCCCAGTTCTTCAAGGAGCTCCCGCTGTCTGGCCGTCAGTTTTTCAGGAACATGGATA
This sequence comes from Nitrospiria bacterium, assembly GCA_035602375.1. Taxonomy (GTDB): domain Bacteria; phylum Nitrospirota; class Nitrospiria; order JACQBW01; family JACQBW01; genus DATNMI01. Next base: position 1,588 of record DATNMI010000241.1, read on the forward strand.
TTGATCCGGACAAGCTGATCGCCGATTCCATGGCCCTTCAGGCGCGGCGCTCCGAGGCCTTTGAGAGTGAAGATCTTTCCATGAGGGGTTCCCGTCGGAATTTTAAGCGGATGCTGGCCTTTTAACGTCGGGACTTCCAGGGTTGTTCCGAGAGCGGCCTGGGGAAAGGAGATAAAGATGTCGCACAGGAGGTTGTCTTCAATCCTCTGAAAATACTCATGGTCCAGAACCGTGATAAAAACATAAAGGTCGCCGGAGGGTCCGCCTCTTGATCCGGGCTCCCCTTCGCCGGTAAGCCTCAGGCGGGAACCGGTCTCTACGCCGCCCGGAATTTTTACCGACAGGCTCTTTTTCTTTGCTATTCTTCCCTCACCCCGGCATTCCGGACAGGGGTTTTTAATTTTCTTTCCGGCCCCTTTGCAGACATGGCAGGTCCTGCTCAGTGTAAAGAAACCCTGCTGG
>DATNMI010000492.1:0-3065 GCA_035602375.1 Nitrospiria bacterium
GAGGACAAGTTTCCGTTTAAGTTTGGAGTCAAAAAAGCAAAGTTGATTCTTGAGAACATCGAAGAGATCAAGAAATTTGTCGAGAAGTATGGAAATCGCCCGCCTGCCGCAAAATCAGAAGAAAGCTGAAATAGAGACCGATGGTGAGGAGTTAGGTGTTAGGCGTGAGGTGTGACAAGCAATTCTTGTCCTATCCCCCCTAACCCCTTACGCCTAACCCTTCACGCTTTTAATATACCAGGTGAGGCTATAATCCAATCCTTCCCCGATCTTAAATGACGGGCGAAATCCGAGCAGTTTTTCCGCCTTTGAAATGTCGGCCAGGGAATGGAGGACATCTCCGGTCCGGAAGTCCCTGTAAACGGGAGCTGCCTTTTGCAGGTGTGGATAATGCGGAATCAGCCTCTCCCGGAGAAGCCCGTAGAGTTCCGTCAAACTTGTCTGTTCATTGACCGCCACATTGTAGACCTGATTGACCGCCTCACCGTTTGTAGCAGTAGCCGAGAGGATATTGACCTGAACCACATTGTCGATGTAACAGAAGTCGCGGCTGGTCTCTCCGGTGCCGTTGATATAGACCGTCTCGTTCCGGATCATGCTTGAAATCCAGAGCGGAATGACGGCGGCATAAGCGCCATTCGGGTCCTGTCGGGCGCCAAAGACGTTAAAATAGCGGAGCCCGATCAATTCCATGCCATAGAGAGAGGCGAAAACTCCGGCATAATGCTCATTGACCACCTTGGTGACCGCGTAAGGCGAAAGCGGTTTTCCGATAACGTCTTCCGTTTTTGGGAGCGCGGGATGATCTCCATACACGGCGCTGGAAGAGGCATAGACCAATCTTTTAACCTTCGCCTCTTTTGCGGCTACCAGAAGATTCAGGAATCCGGTGACATTGCTTCCATTAGAAACGATCGGGTTCTCAATCGATCGAGGCACCGACCCTAGCGCCGCCTGGTGCAGGATAAAGTCTATTCCGCCACATGCCCTCTGGCAGAGCGAGAGATCCTGGATATCTCCCTCTATAAATTGAAACCGTTTTTTTTGGTCATTCGAGACCGCATTTTTTACCTGATTCAAATTTTCCTGTTTTCCTGTGGAGAAATTATCGAGTCCTGTGACCTCCTGATCCTGCTTTAAGAGAAACTCCGCCAGGTGCGATCCGATAAAACCTGCCGCCCCTGTCACAAGCCACCTATTTTTTTTCTTCCGAAGTTCCTCTTTTACCTGGTCAAAACTATTCATGAAATAAGTCCCGTTCGCTATTTATTTCGGAGCCTTGTTAAGTCCAGCAGCGCACAATCATTTTCAATGATTATTTTAATGGATATGCCCGAAAAAGCAAGAAACAATCTTCTGATTTCCTTCCACGCCGGAATGGAAAAACATGTTCAGCAACGCTAGCGCCTTAAGGAGTGACTTAATCTGGCAGTTTCCGGCCTTTTGTTTCAGGGGCAAACCAGAGCGTTCCGATTCCAACCAGGTAGATCAGGCCGATCAGGCTGACCGCCCGGCCCGGACTCATCAGAGTGCCGAGATAACCTTTCAGAAAAGGGCCTCCGGAAGCAACGATTCTGCCCGCGTTGAAACAGAATCCGGCTCCGGTCGCGCGGAGCCGGGTGGGATAAAGCTCCGGGAGATAGATCGGAAACCCGCTGAAAATTCCATTATTGAAAAATCCGAGAAAGGGAAGTAGCCAGAGGAGGGTTGCGTATTCACGGGGAACAAGAAACGTGGCTGGCAGCATGATCAGGCTTCCAAGGCACATGATAAAGAAGGCGGTTTTTCTGCCGAACCGGTCGGCGATTGGCCCGAACGAGAGATAACCGATAATCGATCCGGCATTCAGGGCCATGGTCGCGTAGCTGACATACCGGTTTATCGCCTTCGGGCCCAAATGTTCTAAGGAGAGGAGTTCCCGGACCAGGGTCGGCGTCCAGTTGGTGGCTCCCCACAGTCCAAAGACCGCTACAAAAGCCAGAAGCGAGCCTGCCAGGGTCTTTGTTCTCAAATCTTTTTGAAACAGACGTCCGATGCCCGGCTCGGGAGACCCTTCCTCTCCTTCTTTTCTTATTTTAGTCCACCGCTCAGGCTCTTTGACGGATGAACGGACCAGAAACGTCAGAAGCGCGGGAAGAATGCCGGCGGCAAAGACCCAGCGCCAACCATAGCTTCCCACAGTCAGGTTGACCAGAGAGGCAATGAAGAAGCCTGCTGCCCAGGCTGATTGAAGAATTCCCGCCGCTTTGGTTCTTGTCTCCTCGCTCCAGGTCTCCGCGACAAGCGCCGCCCCGGCGGCCCATTCCCCGCCGATTCCAAGGGCGGTGATGAACCGGTAGCCTGCCAGTTCCCACCAGGTTCTCGAGAACGCCGCCAGTCCCGTAAAAAACGAATAGATCAGAATCGTATAGATCAGGGCACGAGTCCGTCCAAACCGGTCCGCGGCTATTCCGAAGAGAACCCCTCCGACGGCCCATCCGATCAGAAAAATGGTGAAAATAATGCCGCCGTACCATTCGATTTCGGAAGAGGCCGCTCCAGGACCAAGAAGGTCCGACAGTGCCGGATGAAGAACGAGGGCATAAAGCGTGGAGTCCATGGAGTCGAAAACCCATCCGAGCCACGCGACAGAGAGGACAAGCCACTGGTACCCGGTGACCCCCTTCCACCACTGTGTTTTTATCAAGTTGTGTTTTTCCAAGGAGCCATTCCCTTTCCGGAGGATCAGGAAAAAGAGAGGGTTTTGTCGACCGTCAGGATAAATTCATCGGAGGGGAGCGGATGGCTGAAAAAATTCCCCTGGATGGAATCGCACCCGTTTTCCCGGAGGAAGGTGTACTGGTCCCGGGATTCAACCCACTCCGCGGTTACTGTCAATTCAAGGCTATGGGCCAAGGCGATGATTGCGCCGGTAATGGCAGAGTCGCTTTTGTCTTTAGCGATATTCCGGATAAAGGTCTGATCGATTTTCAGGGCGTTGATGGGCAGCCTTTTCAGATAACTGAGAGAGGAATAGCCGGTTCCGAAATCATCAATGGCAATCCGTATTCCCATTCTTCTGAAAT
>DATNMI010000264.1:0-6038 GCA_035602375.1 Nitrospiria bacterium
CTTGAAGGAGTCGAGAATAATTGCCCGCTGAAGACTCCTCTCCCCCAACGTCCAGCCGCGCAAACCCGGCCCGACCTCGCTGATCTCTTCCTTTGTCAGGGGCGGATCGCTCTCTCCCAGAACTTCGTGATAGAGCTGGTCGATCCTCGCGGCCAAGGTTCTCTGTTTCGCGAGATCGGAATCATCCTCAAAGTTAAACACCACCCAGAGGCCGTCTTTATCCATCACAAGATCGGGCGTGGGCCCCTCCTTCCACAACTGCCCGATCCGGTTCATGAAAGAGACCGCCGTCCGGTAATGGCCCCTGAAGAATTGCTTCCGGAAGCCGCCGTCGGTCGCAGACCACGATTCCAGCCGTGCATCATTTTTAATCACTTCGCGCTCTTTTTCCATTCTACTCTTTTTCCGATGTGTCAGTTAATCGAAATCAAACGGGCGGATCGGCGGACGAACATCCGACGGATCGATTTTTTTCAACGACTCCTGAAATTTCTCCTCCAGAATTCTCGATCTCTCTTTGAGCGCCTTGCTTTCCCGCTCGACCTTCTCCTCGATCGCCGCCTTTTCTTTTGATAATTTCCGGATCATCTCCTCCATGGAGGGGATTTTTTTCTCCTGCGAAGCCTTTTCATGCCGGCTGACCCTTCCGGTCAGACGATCGACCCAGATCGTCGCCTGGCAACAGGGGCATTCCACTTCAAAATCTCTGGCGTCCATTATTACTGTTCCGAATAATATATGAGATTTTCAGTATAAAAGATTCCCCCCCGCAAAAGCAATCGATACCACCCCCCTTTCTCGTCATTCCCGAATGACTTTATCGGGAATCCAGAAAATATTTTTATCTCTGTTCCTGCCGGAGGAAGATTCAAAACTCATTAATGATTTGACAAATTTCTAAAAAATGGTACTTTCTAAACGTTTGTTTCATAAACTTACCAACAAATCATGAGGGGACTCTGAATGAAAAGATTGTCTTTCGTATCATTGTTTACAGTATTTCTTCTGGCTGGATTCACAGCCGCCAGCTTTGCCGCTACAGCAGAACCATCGCGATTGATCACCCAGGAAACCGGAGATGTCCTCGCCGACGGCGAAGTGATCGCAGACCTTGCCACCTCTGACGGAACCGGTTTCTATACTTCACGATTTGCCTATCAGGGCTATGTTCCGACTCTCCTGGTCGATATGGGAATCTGGAAGGGAGAACTCTCGATCGGCGCCGGGTATGGGTCGCAATCTACACCGGGGTCCGGAAGCATCGGCTACAAATTGAGGGTCGGACCGGGAGCTGCTTACGGCCGTCTTAATTTTAACCAGGTCAGCCAGTCTCCAAATACCCCGTTCACCACTAAAACATCCGACTTTGATGTATTGGTCGGATATGCCCTCACCAAACCTCTCCAAAAAGGGAAAGTCAATTTTAATGGCGAGATCATTCTGAATTCAGACAGCGTCACCACAAATGGCGTCAGCACCAGCGGTTCTAACGCCATTATTCGGTTAAATGCCGGCGTCCTGATGCCGGTGATGCCGAGGCTTGCCGTGGTCGGCGAACTCGGGATCGACCTCTCCAACAGCAATCCTGACATGTCACCCAATGGAACCTCGGCGTCCGATTTTGTCATCGGCGGCGGGTTACGCCTGACGCCCAACAACAGGGTCACCATCGATGGCATGGTCCTCAGTGTCGTCAACATGTCGGGAAACGGAAGGCCGTTTGACTCCCTGACCTCGATCGGCACACCGGTCATGATCAGAGCAGCCTTCGCGTTCTAATTAAAAAATCTGGAATCTAAAAATAAAAATGGGGTGGAAAATTCCACCCCATTTCTTTTTCCCCACCTTATTTTTGTCACTCATCCGCCTGATGATTAATGATATACGTGACATAGACGAGCGGCGTCACAGGATCTGAAGTCTTGATCAATTCCCGTGCCTTTTTCCCTTCCCGCTCCACTTCAAAACCGGTCGCGTAAGGGGTCACCCCCAGTATTTTCTTGTAGTCGGCTGAGATGTTCCGCTCGGTTCCGACAAAAACAATTCTTTTACTGGTCACAACCAGCTTTCCATCGGCCACCTTCGTCATCTCACGCTCGATCACCGGATGGCTTTGAAAAAGACCCGGATGAAGAGATACCCCCTTGATCAGCCGGATGCTTAAACCGACCCCTTCTCCCCGCGTCGACTTCCGGGTCGCCTTCTCCTCAAAAAGCTCGACATCGGACGCGACAAAATAGGCCTCTTCCCCCTTTTTCAAAAAGATCGGAACATCCCCTTTCGAAAGCGGCTTCAAACCTTCTTTCTCCACTTTCTGTGTCAGCTCCTCAAGCCGGGAGGTCTCTACTATCGTCATGGGCGGCGGCGCCTTCGGCGTCTTGTTGCCGTTTCCGCAGGCTGAAACGAGAGCAACGATTCCGATAAGAAAAACTCCGATCCGCAAATTCTGTTTCATCAAAACTCGATCCCCTTCTGCGCTTTGATCCCTTCCTTATAAGGGTGTTTGATCTCTTTCATTTCGGTCACCAGATCGGCCATTTCAATAACCTTCGGGTCTGCGTCGCGGCCGGTCAGAACGACATGGAGCTTTTCCGGTTTGGTCCTCAAGAATTCCAGCAGATCTTCGACAGCAAGATAGCCGTAGGAGGTCACATAATTGATTTCATCGAAGATCAGCATGTCATACTCCCCTTCACGGGCCCGCCGGACCCCAAACTCAAAGGCCTCCCTCGCCTTTTCCCGGTCCCGCTCCCGGTTCTGGGTGTCCCAGGTAAACCCTTCTCCCATCGGATAGATTTCAAACCGGCCCCCCAGAAGTTTCGCGGCCTCCATCTCCCCGTACCGCCATTTCCCTTTGATAAACTGAACCATGAGGACCTTCATGTCCTGCCCTACGGCGCGGAAACCGAGCCCCAGGGCGGCGGTGGTTTTCCCTTTTCCATTTCCGGTATGAACAATAATCAACCCCCTCTTTTTCCGGGTAGCCGCAGGAGGGGGCGCTTGAGGAGATTCGGCCATTAGGACCTTCGGGTTATAATAATTTGCGGCCGGTTAAAAGAAAAAAGCCGGTGAAAAACTGGCCCGCGACGACCATCATCACGGCGATAAAGATCAGACCGGTCGCCGATTGCGTCGACCGGATACGGATCGTATGAAGGATCATGAAAGCCAGAACCAGAGGGCCGATGAATCCGACCAGAACGCGAATCCAGAGAAAGAGGCCGTCAAACGTTTCCAGGAAAATTGCTTTCCGGATCAGCTCCGGATCGTTTAACCTGACGAGCCCCAGTGCGATAATTCCTCCCTCGATGAAAAGAAGGAGAAGAAAGAAAGCCGCCAGTTTCCGGAAAGGTGAGATCGGAAGGTGAATTTTGGTCAGGTAACAATGGCCGACGTTCATTCCGACCATTCCGGAGCCCATGAGAAGGGCCGAAACGACAAAGTGGAGAGGAATGAGCCAGGGGAGGAACGGTTCATGTCCGCCGGAGACGAGGTATCCCTTCGCGCTCCAGTAAATTCCCCAGAGGCCGGCGATTGCGGCGGCCCAGAGAGCTCCCCTCCCCCACGCTTCGCCTCCGGTCCAGAGGGTAACGACATGGACAAGAAGGAAGAAAACGAAGGCGAGGAACAGTCCGAAAATCCACCGTCCTTCATGGGCGGGAACCGTCTGATTAAACGAGAAGAGCGCCAGGGCGGCCATCATGCATAGGAGAAAAAGAATTCCGTTGGTCCGGAAAAGGGCCTTCCCCAGCATCTGAACGTCGAGAATGAGGCATGAGACGACGCCTCCGGCGGCCAGTTGGCTTAAAACAAGGAATCCGATATCAAAAAGATGGTCTATCATGGTGGCCGAAAGATAACATACCGCCCAAGTCCCGGTCAATTGCCCGCAAAATTAACTTGCACCCTCCCTGAGACCCTTCCATCAAGGGAGGGGGAATTCAGGCGCGCCATCCTTCGTGGGAGAGAAGACGTCATCCGATGGATTGAATTGCCGGCTGTGACATGATAGGATCATGAGCTCAATGCACATTTCCGAAAGAGACTCCGCGCTCTCTATCGTCCCCCTTGGGGGACTTGGAGAGGTAGGAATGAATATGATGGTCTACGAAACCTGCGGCGACATCGTGATCGTCGACGCGGGCGTCATGTTCCCCGACCAGGAGATGCTTGGCATCGACGTGGTCATTCCGGATGTCACCTACCTCAAGGAAAATTTCCAGAAAATCCGCGGACTGGTCATTACCCATGGTCATGAGGACCATATTGGCGCGATTCCTTATCTTTTAGCTGAACTCGGCTTCCCCACGATCTACGCCACCCCTCTGACCATCGGTTTGATTTCCGCCAAACTGAAAGAGAGAAAGCTGACTGATGCCGCGGTATTGATCCCTGTCAAGCCCCGCGAGTCAGTCACCCTCGGCGCGTTTACCATCGAGTTTATCCGGGTCACACACAGCATCGTCGACGGCGTGGCCCTCGGAATCACCACCCCCGCGGGACGTATCATTCATACCGGAGATTTCAAATTCGACCAGACCCCGGTTGACGGAGAAAAGACTGACATTCAGAAACTGGCCGAATATGGAGGAAAGGGGACCCTCGCGCTATTGTCGGACAGTACCAACGCGGAGCGGCCCGGTTACACCCTGTCGGAAAAGGTGGTCGGCCGTTCCTTTGACGAGCTTTTCTCACAGGCCGAAGGGAGGATCATTGTCGCCACCTTTTCATCGAATATTCACCGGGTCCAGCAGGTTTTCGACTCGGCGGCCTTGACGGGCAGGAAGGTTTTCCTCTCCGGCAAAAGCATGATCCGGAACACCCAGATCGCCTCCGAGCTCGGCTATCTTAAGATCGCTCCGGAACGGTGGATGAAGGTGGATGATCTGGACGGCCATCCCGACCGGGAGGTCGTCATTCTAACGACAGGGAGCCAGGGGGAACCGCTGGCCGCCCTCTTCCGGATGGCCGTAGACGAGCATAAACAGGTTAAAATCAGGCCGGGAGACCTGGTGCTCCTCTCCTCCAGGGCCATTCCGGGAAATGAACGCCCGATCAGCCGGATTATCAACCACCTTTTTAAAAGGGGCGCACGGGTGGTCTACGAACGCCTCTCTGAAATTCATGTCTCCGGACACGCAAGCCAGGAAGAACTGAAACTGATGATCAACCTGGTAAAGCCGAAATTCTTCTTCCCCATCCATGGGGAATACCGCCAGTTGATCCATCATGCCGGGATAGCGGAAAGTCTTGACATTAAACGGGAGAATATTATTCTAATGGAGGACGGCGATAAGATCAGACTGACGCCGGACGCCTGGAACCGGGAGCCCCGCGTGGCCTCCGGGCGGGTTTTTGTCGACGGGAAAGGGGTCGGCGACGTCGCCGATTTCGTCCTCCGGGACAGGAAGCATATCGGCCAGGACGGCATTATAGTCATGATCATCAACCTTGATAAAGCGACGGGGGCGGTCGTTTCCGGCCCAGAAATCATCTCCAAGGGATTTGCCGCGCCGGAAGAGGCCCTTGGACTTTTTTCCGATCTGAAATTTCTAATTCTCAACCTTCTCGAAGAGACTGGCCCGGAGCTCAAATCAGAATGGGTGGCCATTGAGGGAATGGTCAAAAAGGCGGCCGGAAAATTCATCTACAAACAGACGGAACGGAAGCCGATGATCATCCCGATCATCCTTGAAATGTAATAGGGAAATATTCCGGATGAAAGAAAAAAGAAAAAACGAAATCGCGGGAGTCGCGGCCCTGACAGGGGCGATCTTTATCTTCCTCGCCCTCCTGACCTATGACCCGTATGACCCCTCTTTTACCGTTTCGACCAAAGAGCCGACCCATAACCTTATCGGTCTCACGGGAGCCTGGCTGTCGGACATCCTCTTTACCCTGGGGGGCGTTGCTTCTTTTCTCCTGCCGGTCTATCTTTTTTTATACGGCTTCAGAAAATTCAGACCGGTCCAGGAAAACGAGTCCCGTTTTTTTAACAAATGGATTGCGGCGGGAACTGCGGTCCTTCTACTCTCTCT
>DATNMI010000269.1:0-1249 GCA_035602375.1 Nitrospiria bacterium
CCCCCAGCCGCAGGGCGGTCGCCATTACCTGTAAAGAGAACGGCCTGAGTTTAAGCGCCGGTCCGGGACAGCCTGTTTTCTGGCCGTATGAAGAAATCAGCCAAACTCAGGGGTTTTACGAAGGTGAGCAGGTCCGGCTTGAGAAAACGGGACCGGACCGGACTCAAATACTGCTCGTTTCAAACCCTCTCTTTCTTCCCGAACTCCGCAAGTTTGCGCCCAAACCGACCGCCCATTTTAAAAATCCGGCCCGCGCGGGAGCGATCTTTCGATCGGCGATATTTGGAATTGCAGGCATTCTGATCCTTTCCGTTTATATCTACTTCCAGGGATTTCCCGCGATGGCTTCTCTGATTACGGGAAATGTTCCAACTGCCTGGGAAACGGAGCTTGGGAACCGGACGCTCGGCGAGATCCCTGCCAGCGCCTTCTGTCATGACGTTAAAAAACAGAAGGCGCTCGACCAGATTCTCTCGCTTCTGACCCGGGCGCTCCCTCCGAACCCCTACTCATTTTTACTGCATGTGATGAACACCCGGGAAATGAATGCTTTCGCTCTTCCGGGAGGAAACATCATCGTCTTTAACGGATTGCTTCAAAAAAGCGATTCCCCGGAAGAGCTGGCCGGCGTTCTGGCTCATGAACTTCAGCATATTGTCCTGAGGCATTCCACGCGCCAGATTCTCCAGGGCGCTTCCTTCAGGCTTCTTCTTTCTTCATTTTCAGGGTTTTCTTTCGGTCTGAACGCCGCGGAGACTCTGGGAAGCCTTAATTATAGCCGCCAGTTCGAAGAAGAAGCCGACAGGAATGGAATGGCGCTGCTTCTTGCGGCAAATATCGACCCTTCCGGAATGATCAGTTTTTTTGAAAAACTGCAAAAACAGGAACGAAAAGGCGGCGGGACCGGGAGATTTCTTTCCGATCATCCTCTTACGGAAGACCGGATTGAAGTTTTAAAAAGCCTCGCGCGGTTGCCGGCAAAACCGGTCAGGATTCTTCCGGAATGGTCCTGGAAAAAAATCTCCCATTACTGCGAACGGGATAGCGTTGAAACTCAGGAATAAGCCATTAACGGGGCGCCGACCGACCCTTGCTTTTCCTGAAACGAAGCCGGTATGAACGGAGCAGGAGAGAGGCGCCGACCCATACGGTCAGCAGGCCCGCGGGAACGGCGATCCATCGGGGCCAAATAAAACAGATTGCCCCCAGCAGAAGGAATACCCCGCCGACCCTCAAGAGAATTTTAGCT
>DATNMI010000494.1:0-4691 GCA_035602375.1 Nitrospiria bacterium
ACTCGGCCCTGACGCTGATGATCGCGTTCGATGCTCTGGGGAAGGAGAACGCTGTGGCGGTTTTCATGCCTTCCCCTTTCACATCCCGCGACAGCAAGGAAGATGTTCATTCGCTTGTGAAAAATACCGGGATCCGGCTGATCACCCTCCCGATCACGGAGCTCTATCAGAGTTACCTGAGAATTCTCCGGAAGGAGTGGAAAGGGCTTCCTCCTGACAAGACCGAAGAAAATATCCAGGCCAGAATCAGGGGGAATTATCTGATGGCCCTTTCCAATAAGTTTGGCTGGCTTGTCCTGACCACCGGCAACAAGAGCGAAATGAGCGTCGGGTATGCCACGCTTTATGGGGATATGGCAGGCGGTTTCTCTGTCATTAAGGATGTTTTGAAAACAGAGGTCTACGTCTTGTCGGAATACCGGAACAGACAGGGTAAAAAGGGGGAAAAAGGGCCGATTCCGAGAAGGATTTTTGAACGTCCCCCCACTGCGGAACTGAAGCCCGATCAGACAGACCAGGACACCCTTCCCCCCTATGACATTCTTGACAGGATCATTCAAGGGTATGTCGAGAAAGATCAGAGCCTGGAGGAGATGATCGCGCAGGGGTTATCCAGGGAAACGGTGATTCAGGTCATGAAAATGGTCGATCAGAGCGAGTACAAGCGTCGTCAGGCCCCTCCCGGGATCAAAATCACCGAGAGGGCCCTCGGTAAAGACAGGAGAATGCCGATTACCAACCGTTACAAGGGGTTTTAAGCGATCCTGAACTATTAACCACAACATCCATTTTTTCATGCCGTTCAGAAATGAAAGGAGATGAAAATGGGATTAAAAGAAAGGTAATCCTATGACACCCAAGGAAGTATTGGAGTATGCGAAGAAAAACAAGGCGGTGATGGTCGATTTCAAGTTTATCGACCTGCCCGGAGTCTGGCAGCACTTTTCAACCCCTCTCCATGAATTAAGCGAGGAAATTTTCAAGGAAGGGCTTGGTTTTGACGGATCAAGCATCAGGGGCTGGAAGTCGATTGAATCGAGCGACATGCTTGTGGTTCCGGATGCCGGAACGGCCTGTATGGAGCCGTTTACGAAGGAAGCGACGCTGAGCCTCATCTGCAATGTTATCGACCCGATTTCCCGTGAGGCCTATGACAGGGACCCCCGTTACATCGCCCAGAAAGCCGAAAAGTTTCTCAAATCGACCGGCATTGGCGATAAAGCCTATTTCGGACCCGAGGCGGAGTTTTTCATTTTTGATTCCATCCGTTTTGACCAGAACAGCCATAGCGGCTACTACCACATCGACTCCGAAGAAGGGATCTGGAATTCCGGCAAGGAAGGGGATAAAACCCTCGGCTACAAGCCGAGGCACAAGGAAGGGTATTTCCCCGTACCTCCGACCGACAGCCAGGAAGACATCCGGACCGAAATGGTCATCGAGATGGAAAAGATGGGGATATCCGTGGAGCGTCAGCACCACGAGGTTGCCACTGCCGGGCAGGCTGAAATTGACATCCGGTTTGATTCTCTGGTCAATATGGGAGACAAGCTGATGTGGTTTAAGCATATTATCAAGAACGTTGCCAAGAGAAACAACAAAACGGTCACCTTCATGCCCAAGCCTCTTTTCGGCGACAACGGGTCCGGGATGCATACGCACCAGAGCATCTGGAAAGACGGAAAGCCTCTCTTTGCCGGGAAAGAATATTCCGGAATGAGCGAGATGGCCCTCCATTACATCGGCGGGATTCTGAAGCACGCCCATGCCCTTGCCGCATTGACCAATCCGACGACCAATTCCTACAAGAGATTAACTCCTGGGTATGAGGCGCCGGTCAACCTGGCCTATTCCAGCCGGAACCGTTCGGCATCCATCCGGATTCCGATGTATTCCCCGAGTCCGAAGGCGAAAAGAATTGAAGTCCGCTTTCCTGATCCATCCTGCAATCCCTATCTCGCCTTTTCGGCCATGCTGATGGCGGGGCTTGACGGAATTCAGAACAAGATCGATCCGGGAGCGCCGATGGACAAGGATCTCTACGATCTTCCCGCAAAAGAAGCGAAGAAGATCAAGACCATGCCGGGAAGCCTGGACCAGGCCCTGAACGCGGTGGAAGAGGATCATGAATTCCTGACCAAAGGCGGGGTCTTCTCTCAGGAGTTCCTTGAAACCTGGGTCAAGTACAAGAGGGAAAAGGAGATTGATCCGATGAGGCTGAGACCGCATCCGTATGAGTTCTTTCTCTATTACGACATTTAATTTTGGCGGCATTGCTAGCGCTTATGCGCCCTGGCAGGTTTCATCTGCCAGGAGCGCGTTCTATTCCCATAGCCCTATCGAATCGATAGGGCTATTTGATTTGAGAGAAATGTGAACGGACCGACCGAAGATAAAGTCAAAGATTTCAGGATTCTTGAGCTGACCGCGCTTTATGAGATCAGCAAAGCGCTCGTCTGGTCTATGAACCTGAAGAGCACCGCGTCTAAAATTCTTGAAATTCTTTCGTCGGTTCTCGGCATGCGGCGGGGGACCCTGACGCTCCTGCATCCGGAAACGGGGGAGCTGGTCATTGAGACCGCCCATGGTCTCACCCCGGAGGAGATCCAGAAGGGAAGGTATAAAACTGGGGAAGGGATTACCGGTAAGGTCCTTGAGACCGGGGAGCCTATTTTTGTCCCCGACCTGGGAGCGGAGCCACTTTTTCTGAACCGGACAGGTGCCCGGCCGCCGGAGTCAAGGAAGGGGATTTCTTTTATCTGCGTGCCGGTCCGGGTCGCAGGGGAAACAGTAGGGGTGATCAGCGTCGACCGTTTGTTCGACGAATCAGTCTCCCTTCAGGAGGATCTCCGGGTTCTTTCAATCGTCAGCACCCTGGTCGGCCAGTCGATCAAGAGCCATGAGCTGATATCCATCGAGCGGGAAAATCTGATCGAACAAAATCTCCGGCTTCAGGGCGAGCTGAAAAATAAATATGGACTGAAGAACATCATCGGGCAGAGCCCCCGGATGAATGAAGTGTTTGAGGCGGTTGACCGGGTCAGCAAGAGCAAGGCCACGGTCCTCTTGAGAGGGGAGTCGGGCACGGGCAAGGAGCTGATCGCGCGGGCGATTCATTACGGAAGTCCCAGATCGGAAAAGCCGTTTTTAAAAATTAACTGCGGGGCGATCCCGGAAAACCTTCTGGAAAGCGAGCTCTTCGGACATGAGAAGGGGGCATTTACCGGGGCCACGGAGCTCCGCCGGGGAAGGTTTGAATTGGCCGACGGGGGAACCCTTTTTCTGGACGAGATCGGCGAGATGCCAATGAATCTCCAGGTCAAGATGTTGCGGGTTCTTCAGGAGATGAAGTTCGAGCGCGTCGGCGGTTCGAAAACCGTGGCGGTCGATGTCCGGATCGTTGCCGCGACCAATGCCGACCTTGAAGACAAGGTTTCCCGGGGAAGCTTCCGGGAAGATCTTTATTACCGGTTGAATGTAGTGCCAATCTATCTTCCTCCGCTCCGGGAAAAGAAGGAGGATATTCCCCTTCTGGCCGATTTCTTCCTCAGAAAATATAATGAGGAAAACGGGCGGCGGCTGGTGATTGACCCTTCCGCAGTGAAGTGGCTGATGGAGTATGCCTGGCCGGGGAATGTCAGGGAGCTGGAAAACGCGATCGAACGCCTGGTAGTCATGTCCGAAACGAGCCTGATTCGGAAAGAAGATATTGCCCGGATTTTGATCAATCTTTCGATTTCTCCGGAAAAAGGGGAAAAGAAACCAGGAGACGGAAGAGGAGACCTGCCCCTGACCGTGGAGTCCCTTGAACGGGCGCGGATCATTCAGGCTTTGGAGCAGTCCGGCTGGGTTCAGTCCAAGGCGGCAAGATTGTTGGGCATATCAGCGCGGCAAATAGGATATAAAATTAAAAAATATGGCATACAGACCAAAGCTTCGTAATTTCAAACTGCATTCATTGGTAATTCTGGCGATGGTCATTTTCCAGGGATGCGACGGCCTGGAGAGAGCGCGCCTGGTCCAGGAACACCTTCAGGATGGCGTGTTTGAAGGAGCCGCTGGCGGACTCAAAATCCGTGTGGAAGCCGACCCCATCATATCTCTTCTGGGAGAAAACCGCTTCAAGATTATTCTTCAAGACAACACCGGGCATCCGGTCGAGGACGCTCACCTGAATATTTCCTCCACTTCGATTCTTCCCGGTATGAAGATCGAGAGGGCCGAGATCAACCGGGGCCCTGCAGGCGTCTATGAAGCCCGCCTCCATTATTTATCAGTGGGACAGTGGCGGGTGACCGTTTCAATTCATGAGTTTGGAAAGACTGAGGTTAAGAGAGCCTTTCTCCTTGATGTCGCCGGCAGAAACTGACCGGTTCCTGAAGATCTCCTCGACAGGCTGGTTATCCATATCCTTCGGGGAATCTTTCTGAGTTTTTTGAAGGTTGACTTTCTGTCAGGGTAATCTGGTATAATCATTTCTATGGTACCCGGTTCCGGATATACAATCTGGAAACGAAAATTTCCCAGGATCAATCTGGAAATGGAGGGAGATTTTCGGATTCTCATGCTAGAAAAGGATCAGGAATGCCATTCAGGCCATATCAAAACTCTGGGAGGGGGCGGTTTGATGCTGATAGCGCCTCTTCTTCTTTCTGAAGGGACCCCTCTTCAGGTCAGGATATTTCATCCAG
>DATNMI010000497.1:0-6440 GCA_035602375.1 Nitrospiria bacterium
AGAGGACCTGAACGATAGGAACCCGGAGGAAAATCAGGCCCATCATCGCGGGAAACGAAATGAAAAAGACCAGCTTCATGCCGAACGCGAAACTCTCTTTCACCCCTTCAATGTCTTTTTTCGCCGCCTGCATTGAAAGAGAAGGGAGGATCGCGGTGGCGACCGCGATCGCGAAAATACCGAGAGGGAAATGGATCAACCGGGTTCCATAGTAGAGATAGGTCACGCTCCCTTCCGGGAGGCGGGAGGCCAGATGGGTGTTGATCAGGAGGCTGATCTGGGTGACCGAAAGTCCCAACAGGGTGGGAAGAATCAGGGTAAACACCTTTTTCACCCCCGGATCGGAAAAGCCGAAATCGAGCTTGAAGAAAAGGCCGTTCCGGTAGAGGGTCGGAAGCTGAAAAATATATTGCGCCAGCCCCCCCAGCGTTACGGCGATGGCGATCCCGATAATCGGGTCTTTCAATACCCAGCTGAATACCACAATGGAGAGGATAATCACCATGTTGTCGACGGCGGGAGAGAGTGCCGGCACACCGAAGGAGCGGATCGAGTTCAACACCCCCATGGTCAGGGCGGCCAGGCCGATAAAGAGAAGATAGGGGAACATGATCCGGGTCAAAAGAATGGTCAGGTCGAGCTTGCCCCCGTCGTTGGAAAAACCGGGAGCAATCAGCGGGACCAGCCAGGTTGAAAGGGCGATCCCCGCCGCGCAAACCAGAAGAAGAACGATCAGCAGGATTGTAAAAACCCGGCAGGCCAGCTTCCAGGCCTCTTCTTTCGATTTCGTCGTCCAATACTCGGTAAAGACCGGAATAAATCCCGCCGACATGGAGCCCTCCGCCAGAAGCTCGCGAAGCAGGTTCGGAATCCGGTATGCGACGTAAAAGGCGTCCGTGGCCAGGCCGGCGCCCAGGCTTGCCACCACCATGTCCCGGATCAGGCCGAGTATCCGGCTTGCGAACGTGGCCAGGCCGATCATTCCGGCCGCTTTCGTAATCTGTTTCGTTTCGCTCATGACGCGGGTCGCTCCTGTTCCCTGGTCCCCGATGATCTCTTCCCTCCGTCCACGGATCTGCGGGATTGGAGCCTAAAAGGGGGACATATTGATTTTAGTCGGTATTCCCGGTTTTGGAAAGGGTGGTCAGGTAATATTTATAGGCCAGATAAGGGTCCCACATCGCCCCGGTCGCGCTCATGGCCGCGTCAACCCCGATATTCTCATACTCCAGGAGATCGCTTGCCGTCATGATTCCGCCGACGCCGATCACGGAAAAATCGAGCCGGTGGCGTCTCCGGATATCGAGCGTCCTCGCGGCCTGTTTCAGCCCGCAAGATTTGATGGCCGCTCCGCAAACTCCGGACTGAAGCCTTCCCGGACCGGGAAGCGCCTGAACTCCGCCCTCTCCGACCACTTTGAAAGAGAGCGTGTTAATGCTTGAAATGCCTTCCGCATTAGGGGCATTGGCAAGGATGACCGATTCAAGAAGCCCCGCGTCTGGAATATACCCCAGTTTGAGCATCAGCGGCGTTCCTCTCAGGGCATCATGGACTTTTTTCGAAACTTTGGCGGAATGGACCGGGTCTGTAAAAAGGCTCCCCTCGCCGGTGGTCACATTCGGGCAGGAGAGATTGATCTCCACAATATCGGCGCCCGCCTCTTTGGCCAGGATGGCCCCGTTCGCATAGTCCTCTTCAAGGCTCGTTCCCGTTCCGGGGGTCCCGACAACGCTGACAATCAGGAGTTGGCCGGGCGAAAGAGAAGCCTTTGCCTTCCCGACATCGGCCTGCCACTCCGAGGGCGCGCGCGAAGGCATGCCGAACGAATTGGTAATTGAAACCGGCAGGGAATCGTCCCTCTTTTCAAGAGGGTCTATCGCCACCAGGGTCTGGCCGAAATCCTTGTCATCCAGCTGGCCGAACAGGTTTAAATAAAGGCAATTGGGAGGCGGATGGGCGGGATAAAACCGGCTTCTAACCGTCTTGTAAACGAGGAGGTCGTACCCGAGCTTCGCGTAAAGCGCAATCCAGTTGGAATTCAGGAGAGGCCCGGCCGGAACTCCGAACCGGGAATTGACCTTGAACCCCATGAAATTCTGCGGAGAAGAAATTTTTCTTTCAGGAAGAGGACCGGAAAAAAAAGGACCGATCTGGTAGTTTTCTTCGTAGGAAACGTCCACATGGTAAGTGGGGGGAGCGGAAAGTGGGTTTTTGGTCGCGCTCATCGGGAAGGAGTATATCACACCCCCTTCGCGCATTCCAAACCAATTTGACCGGATCGGGAAAGGTTATTTCGCGGAGAGCTTGTTGACCTGAACCGTCAGCCTGGAAACCTTGCGTGCGGCGGTTCCGTGGTGAAGGACCCCTTTGGAGGCCGCGCTGTCGATGGCGGACGTCACCTCATGGAGCGCGCTCTGAGCGGCTTCCTTGTTCTTTTCACTGACGGCGCTGAGAACTTTTTTCGTTCCCGTTTTCAGGGCGGAAATCACGACCTTGTTTTTCGTGTTCTTTCTTTTGTCCTGACGGGCTTTTTTAATTGCGTCTCTATGTATCGGCATTGATTGTCCTGACCTTTACTTAAAAAAGGGTTTTTAAAGCAAGTGATCTTTATATCACATGTTTCCGTTGTAATTCAATCTTTTTTCCTTACACCCTTACACCCAACAGACCCTGGCCGCTATATACCGGTTTCTTGCCGCACAGATCCAGGATCAGGGATTCCATCACCCGTTCCGGCCGGTGAATATTGTTTTTCAGTTGGGAATCGGCCTCGAGGCAGAGTCCAAGCGCCGCTTCAAGCTCTGATCGGGAAAACAGGCCCGCCTGCCGGAGGAAATTCGAAAAGAAAAAATCGGGTATCTGAAGCTTCTTGCCCATTTCCATTCTGCTCATCTTCCGGACCTGCATCTCCTTTAACCTCATGGCGTTCCTGAAATGCCGTACCAGCAGGAAAAGAAGACCCAGAGGCTGTTCCCCGGCCTCGAGAAGAGAATGGAGGCGTTTCAGCGCATTTGGCGCTTCGCGATCCCCTACGGCGTTGACCAGATCAAACGGGGGGCATCCCTGATCCCCTTTGCTCACCGCGATACAATCCGCAATCGCGATCTTTCTTTTTTCCCCCGTAAAAACCCGAATCTTCCCGATCTCCGCGGAAAGGCGGAAGAGGTCGGAACCGAACTCCTGTTTAAGGTAGAGAATGGCGTTTTCGTCGGCTTCCAGGGCAATCTCTTTCAGATATCCCCGGATCCATCCGGCCACCTGGTTCTCATAAAGCTTGTCGCAGGAAACGAGTCTTCCGCGGTCGCGAAGCCGGGAGAAAAAAGATTTCCTCATATCGGTCTTGGACGCGATAAATACCAGACAAGCGGAAGGCGCAGGACGCTCGATATAGGGAAGGAGTTTTTCCATCTCTCCGGCCGGAATCCGGTCGGCTTCCCGGACGAATATCAGCCGTTTGGCCGATAACAGAGGGAAGGTCTCCGCCGATTCCAGAATCTCGCCGGCAGCCGTCTTTGCGCCGTAAAACTGGTTAAAGTTAAAATCGGCGAAATCGGGCGCCACAATTTCGTTCCGGATCTTTTCCAGCGCGCGGCTGACCAGGAAGTCGTCTTCTCCGGCCACCAGCACCAGCGTCTCGTTTTGAAAACCTGAGCTCTGTTTTTCCGCCATGACTGCCTACCTGTAAAGGTTTAAAATATCGCTGAGCGTGTCTTCGGCGAGGACTTTGCTCAACTCGTCGATGGCCCGGTCGAGGGCCGCCCGGTTCAGCGACAAATCGGCGTTGACATAGTAATCGGCGCTTCCCGTTAAACCGCTTTTTTGCCAGAGGACGGCGCCCGTGCGGATATCTTTCAGGGCAATGCGGAGCGTGACCGCCACGCGATACTCCAGAGCGTTATTCAGAGTATCAAAGGAAAGCGGCGTCTGCGCAAGCGAGGCGACATCCCCTTCAAGAACAATGTCTGAATTTTCACGGGAAGAGACCAGATCGAGGTGCCCGTCCATGATGACCTGCTGTCGGAACCTCCGGGTGATGGTGTCTTCAATCAGCGGCTCGAATGTCTTGTTGGCAAAAACCGGAATGGACATCCTGGAAAGATGCACCCTCTTCGACTTCTCCGCAGATTCCTTCACCAGATAGGATGGGGGGTTTTTATCCAGAACGGCCTGATAACCGCATCCGGAGGCCGTCAAAACCAGGAGCGCCGCCAGAGACCGGGTTAAAAACGCACAGGGCCGGATCGAACGTTCAGGACACCACAATATTGACCAGCCTTTTCTCGACATAGATGACCTTGACCACCTTTTTTTCCCGGGTCCATTCCTGGACTTTCGGCACAGACTGGGCCGCGGTTTTGATCTCTTCCGCCCCTGCTTTTGAGGGGACCGTGATCTGCCCGCGGAGTTTCCCGTTCACCTGAATGACGATCACCATTTCATCCGCCGCGAGTTCCAACGGGTCGTACCCCGGCCAGCCTCTCGTCCCTTTCGTATCAAATATCGGCGTCTTTTCCCCCAGGAAGGACCAAAGCTCCTCGGCAATATGGGGGGCAAACGGAGAAAGAAGAAGGACAAACCGTTCCAATACATGCCTCAAAATGCCCGCTTCGATCTTTTCTCCCGAAGAAAGATAATCGGAAATCGCGTTAAAGAGCTCCATCAGGGCGGCGACTGCCGTATTAAAATGAAAATCCTTTTCCATGTCTTCTGTTATTTTTCGGATGGTCTGATGGGTTTTCCGGACAAGGGCGCGTCCGGCCGGGCCGTCGGCCTTTTGTACCGGAACGGCGCCCCGCAGGGCCTGCTCATGGCCGTGAAAAAGATTCCAGACCCGAATCAGAAACCGGTGGGCCCCCTCCACACCATGGTCGTTCCAGTCGAGGTCTTTTTCCGGAGGAGCGGCGAACAGCGAAAAGAGGCGGGCGGTGTCGGCGCCATATTTCTGAATCAGGTAGTCCGGATCGACGACGTTCCCCTTCGACTTCGACATCTTGGCGCCATCCTTGATCACCATCCCCTGGGTTAAAAGATTCAAAAAAGGCTCCCGAAAGGAGATCAGGCCCAGGTCATGAAGTACTTTTGTAAAAAACCGGGAATAGAGAAGGTGGAGGACGGCATGTTCGATTCCACCGACATACTGATCGACAGGAAGCCAGTAACCGGCGGATTCAGAATTAACCGGGCGGTGAGCCTCTCCGGGAGAGGCGTACCGGAGGAAATACCAGGAGGAATCGACAAACGTATCCATGGTATCGGTCTCCCGCCTCCCCGGCTTTCCGCACCGGGGACAATCCGCGCGAAGAAATTTTTCGTGTTCCGCAAGAGGAGACCCCCCCTTTCCCGTAAAGGGGACATCGGTCGGAAGAACCACCGGGAGATCGATCTCCCGGACCATTTGAACGCCGCAAACGTCGCAATAGATCGCCGGAATCGGCGTTCCCCAGTAGCGTTGGCGGGAGATCCCCCAGTCTCTTATTCGATAATTGATCTTCTGCTTCCCCGCTCCCTCCTGCTCAAGGAACTCCGTAATTTTAGCTTTTGCCTCTTCTGACGGAATCCCGTCAAACCGGCCGGATTCGACTAAAATCCCCGGATCGGTGAATGCCTCGTCCATCGCCGAAGACTCTCTGCCTGCGGCCGCATCCGGGGAGACGATCACCTTCCTGACGGGAAGCCGGTATCTCTTCGCGAAATCAAAATCGCGCTGGTCATGGGCGGGAACCGCCATCACCGCGCCCGTTCCGTACTCCATCAGGACAAAATTGGCGATCCAGACCGGAATTCTGGCCCCCGTCAGGGGATGAATCACATAGCTTCCGGTAAAAACCCCTTCCTTTTCAGCCGTGTCAGAAAGCCGGACCTCCCGGTCGGTCTTCTTCATCCTTTCGATAAAAGAGAAAACCTCGGTCTCCTGAGGGGTTCCCTTCGTTAAAGAGAGTACCAGCGGATGTTCCGGCGCGAGACTCATAAAAGTGACGCCGAACAAAGTGTCGGGCCGGGTGGTAAAAACCCGCATCGCCCCGCCGCCCCCCTCCATGGCGAAATCAATCTCTGCGCCCGTGCTTTTCCCGATCCAGTTCTTCTGCATGGTCAACACCCGCTCGGGCCAGCGGGTCAACTGCTCGCAATCTTTGAGGAGGTCTTCGGCATAAGCGGTGATCTTGAAAAACCACTGTTCCAGGTCCTTCTGCCCGACGGCCGAATCGCATCGCCAGCATTTTCCCTCCTCGACCTGCTCATTGGCAAGAACGGTCTCGCAGGAGGGGCACCAGTTCACCAGCGATTTTTTCTTGTAGGCCAGTCCTTTTTCATACATCCGGATGAAAATCCACTGGTTCCACTTGTAATACGCAGGAAGACAGGTGGTCACCTCCCGCTCCCAGTCATAGGAGATTCCCATCGATTTCAACTGTTCCTTCATGTTGGCGATATTGCGGGTG
>DATNMI010000498.1:0-1425 GCA_035602375.1 Nitrospiria bacterium
AAACACCTTTAAAAGACCTTTCAACCGTTCTCCCTGGAGAATGCCGGGAAGATGTTTGGTTCCCCTGATCTGGCTGAACAAAAGGACCCATACCACCACCATTGCCGTGGTGTTTGAAAACTGAAGGATATGGCCCCCTCCCCAGGCGAGCTTTTCAAAATAGATCTGCGGCGGATCGTTCCCGCCCGAAAGCCTGATCGCGGAGAGGCCAAAACAGATCAGACTGATGAGCACCAGGCTTGCCGTAATGCCGCTTCCAAAAGCGACGAGCGTGAGCGGACGGGCTGCTTTTCGTACCTGGAACAGGGTATCGACGGCGGAGATGCCAATTCCGGCAACCAGAAAAAGCTCGCCGATTAAAAACAGAGGATGGTTTAAGACAGGAATATAGTTGGAGAGGACCGGATTGCCCCAGCCGAGAAAGGCCGGAACCGTCAGAACTGCCGCTCCGAGAGCGGTCACCCAAAAACCGGCCCTGGCCAGGAGAGTGAATGGGCCATCGGTCGCAAGGCTCCAGAGGACCCCTTGAAAGGTCAGAAACCAGATCACGACCGCCAGGTTGACATGCCCCACGAGGGCCCGACGGAAATAATCTCCGCCAGGGAGAAGATCTTGAACCCCGGGAGTCCGTCCCAGCGCTACCAGGATGGCGAACAGACCCGCGCCTACCAGAGAGGCAACGGCCAAAGAAAGCCAGGCGAACAGTTTTTTTTGCCCCTCGGCAGACAGGTTGACCGGCACCATCGCTTCAAGACCTCGCTTTAACATATCAATGATACCCCCCCACGGGCGCGCCCGTGGTCAGCGAACAACGTGAGCGAGAGGGGGAGGCTCCATCCGGCTCTGCCGGTGAAACAAGTAATGCATCTGGCTTGGCCAGTGCAAAACGCGGGGGTACGGGGGGAAGCGAGCCTCCGAGCTAGCTTTGGGAGCGTCTCCGCAGCGGACATAAGATTTTTTCAGTTCCGTGGCGAAGGCCCCACCGCTAAATAATACGCGAGCCCCTATAAAAACTAGTGACCTCCGCCTCCGGCACCCGCCTGCAGGGTCTTATAGATCTCCGGAACTTCTGCTCCGACCGCCTCAAGCATGCCGACAGCCCCCTTTTCAAAAACCCGGAAAATGCTGTGATCCACCAAGAGGTAGGTCGCGGGGACATCGAGATGCATTTCAACAATCGCCGAGCCTCCGGCGGGGATCAAAGTGGTCTGGACATTCTGATTCGGCGCGCTCCCCATAGCCCCTTCGGGGTAGACCTTGTCAAAGATCTCTCCGATGACATGGAAGGAAGAGACCAGGTTGGGACCGCCATTTCCGACGTAAAGCCGGACGGTGTCGCCCACTTTCGCCTTTAGCTTGTTGTCGCCGGTCAACGACCCAACCCGGCCATTAAAAACAACGTAATGGGGTTGTTCATGCCGGGCG
>DATNMI010000499.1:0-4449 GCA_035602375.1 Nitrospiria bacterium
GCCTGCCGACCTGGATAAAGACGCCCCTCGCGCCGAATTTCATGCCCGCGTGGCGGTAATCGGACGGCCGAACGCCGGCAAGTCGACTTTTATAAACGCCCTTCTGGGGGAAGAGCGGCTCGTGACCAGTCCCGTTCCCGGAACAACCCGGGACGCTGTCGATAGCGAGGTGGAGTTCCTGGAAAAACGTTACCTTTTTGTCGATACCGCCGGCATCCGCCGCCGTGGAAAGATCGAAAAAGGGGTGGAGCGGGCCTCTGTCATCCGAACGCGCCAGGCGGTGAAAAATTCCGACGTGGTCTTGATTATGGTGGACGCCTCCGAGGGCATCACCGAACAGGACATTAAACTGCTGGGAAACGTGACCGAAGAAGGAAAGGGGTTTGCCCTCCTGATCAACAAGTGGGATTTAAAAAAGGGAGAAGAGGGAGCCCGAAAAAAAATGGAATCGGAGCTCTCCCGGTATTTCGCGTTTGCCCATGATTTTCCGCAGTTCTATCTTTCTGCCACGGAGGGGTTTTCAAAAGAAAAGATCTACAAGATGATTGACGACATCATGGCTTCTTATGTCCGAAGAATCACCACAGGCGATCTAAACCGTTTTCTTGAAAAAACGCTTGAAAAGTTTCCTCCCCCGTTATACCGAAATAAACCGGTTAAAATTCTCTACGCAACGCAAGGGAGCTCCCGGCCGCCCCATTTTGTTTTTTTTAGCAACTTCAAGGACGGGGTGACCGGAAGTTACACAAAATACCTGGAAAACAGCCTTCGGGAACGGTTTGAATTCAAGGGGACGCCGATTCGGATTACCGTCCGGCAGAAAAAAAATATTTTCAAGAAAGAGGACCGGTAAAAGCGGTCGGCCCCGGCGCCTTCCGGTCTTTGCGCCTTTCGTAGACCATCGGATTGGAAGGAATATTAATGATAAAAGTCGCTCCTTCCTTTGGTCGGCTCCTAACCTCAACTTCCCCCCTGTGTTCCTGGATAATCTGATGAACGATGGCCAGGCCGAGGCCTGTCCCTTCTCTCTCTTTGTTGTCGTGCTTCGTGGTAAAAAAAGGATCAAAGATATTTTCCATGTTCTCCGGGAGAATGCCGATCCCGTTGTCCGTGATTTCGATCCTGACCCATGGGACATCCTGCTTTTTAAACCCTGAGGTTTTAATTTGTATCACGCCGTTGGCGGCCGGAAGGGCGTCGATGGCATTAATAAAAAGGTTGAGAAGGACCTGTTTGATCTGCTGGCGGTCGATGACGGTCGGGGTCAGGTTCGGGTCATATTCGGTCATGAACCGCCCCCCCCGTTTATTGGCCTCGACCACCATAAAGGGCAACGTCGTCTGGATCACCTCGTTTAAATCCTCCGGCGTGAAAACCGGTTCCATATAGCGGCTGTAATCAAGGACTTCCCGAATGATCCGTTCGATTCTTTGAATGTCTTCCTTGGCGATTTTAGAAAAATTGGTGAAGAAGTCGGGGTCGTCCCGCCGTTGGCCGGCCAGTTCGACAAAGGTCTTGATGGAGGTCAGCGGATTCCGGATTTCATGGGCCATCCCCCCCGCGATCGTTTCCAGGGATTTTAAACGGTCCGTTCTCCTGACAAGGACTTTGGATTTCTTGAGGGCTTTTGCAATCAGGATGTTATTGATCGCCAGGGCCGCCTGTTCGCCGATTAAGAGAAGAAACTGCCTTTCATCCGCCTGAATGGGAAGGTCCGGTTGGCTGAGGCCAAGAAAGGCAAAACCCGAAAGCTTGCCCCTCGCCAGAAAGGGCAAGCAGAGATGAAAGCCGGATTGTTCAAACAAGGGAATAATATCCGGATGTTCCCGGGATGAGAGGGAAGACTTGAACAGAAAATCCGATCTGTTTTTTAACAGGAGCGGGAGAGTTCCATTTTCTTCGAAGCCGGAAACAGGAAAGTCCCTTTCCGAGACGCCGATGCTCATCTGAAGGTCAAACCGCTCTTTTTCTTCGTTGAGAAAGAAAATGGCCGTTTTGTCAACAGACAGTAATTTCTTCAATTGTTGAAAAAGGATATGGGCGGACTCCCCGTCTGTGAGATCGGAACTCAACAAACGGGATATTTCCACCAGGTATTGGCCCGCTTCAATCAGGGTCCGGAAAATCATTCAGGGACGTCCTTCCGAGAAAACGGATGTTATCCTACCGGAACGGGCGTTTAAAATCAATTTAAACTGTAATGATCTTCAGACTCTGAGCCCGGCTGTTCAGGACGCTGATTTGCGCGGCAAGGTTTTCAGCTATTTTGACAAAGGCCTTGGCCTGCGGCGATTGCGGATCGGCCACCACGATCGGTTTTCCCGTATCTCCCCCGGCGCGGATCGCCGGATCAATCGGAATTTCTCCCAGAAAAGGGACCTTTAATTTTTCCGCCGCTAATTTTCCGCCGCCATGGCTGAAAATCTCGGTTCGCTCCTTGCAATGGGGACAGCTGAAGTAGCTCATGTTTTCTATAATGCCCAACAGGGGGACATGAACCTTCTGGAACATTCCAAGGCCTCTTCGGGAGTCGAGAAGGGCCACATCCTGGGGCGTCGTGACAATAATGGCCCCGGTCAGAGGAACAAGCTGGGTAATGCTCAACTGTGCGTCGCCGGTTCCTGGAGGAAGGTCGACCAGCATATAGTCGAGCTCTCCCCAGTTGACATCTCTTATAAACTGTTGAATGGCCCCATGAATCATCGGACCCCGCCAGACGATCGGAGTGTCATCGTCGACCATGAAGCCCATCGAAATGAACTTGACCTGATGGCTTTCAGCCGGTTCCAGCCTGTTTCCTATAGAAACGGGGGCTTTGGACACCCCCATCATCAGAGGAACGTTAGGTCCGTAGACATCGGCATCGAGCAGGCCGACTTTAGCGCCGAGCTGGGCCAGGGCCACCGCGAGATTGACGGTAACCGTCGATTTTCCGACGCCCCCTTTCCCGCTGCTGACCGCGATAATATTCTTGATGCCCGGTGCGAGCGCCTCTTTTGCGCCGGACAGGCCGGAAGTGACGTTCGATGTCCATTGAACCCGGACCGCGCCGGCCTGCGGAAAGTCTCCCCGGACGGCCTTGTTGATCCGGCTTTCAATTTCTCCCTTGAGGGGACAGGCCGGGGTGGTCAGAACAATGGTCAAGGAGATCTCATTTCCGGCCACCTTCAAGTCTTTGACCATGTTCAGGGTAACGATATCTTTAAACAGCTCAGGCTCGATTACTTTTTTTAAGGAATTTAAAACTGTTGCTTCATTCATGCTTTTCTCCAGTCAAACTCGCGGATCAATTTTTGAAGTCCATATTTTCCGCTTGGTTAATGTTTAATCATAGACTCCCGATTTTTGCGGTGTCAAGTCATTATCTGACGCTCTGCGTCATCCTCCGTTCGCCCTTCCCGTCGAGGGGAGGCAAAATCCACCCATGTCCCCTTCGAGCGGAACGCCATTGCATTAAACTGGGTCTGCCGGTATACTTAAATTCTTTATGAGACTAAAATTTACTTTATGGATTACCCTGGCTTGTCTTATCAGCTTGATTCCGATTCACGAGTCCCAGGCCGCCTCGAAAAAAAAGAGGCCTGCGCCCTATCCCTCGATTACTGGAAAGGTCGCACTGGTTGAAACCGAGCGATATACAAAAGTAATTCAGGTGGCGCGGAGAGGCCGAAAGGAAGGATTACGGTCGGTCCGTGCCCTGATTAATGACAAGACTGAAATTTTCTATCTCGGGGGAAAAATTTCGCTCTCCGACGTGACGAAAGGCTCCATTGTCCGTCTTGACTATGAACGGGTCAAAAAAGGAATTATCGTGGCCCGGAAAATCGTCATGATCACGCCTAAAAAAGGGGAAAAGTCCCCGGATGCCTCAACAAAACCCAAAACAGGCGGCAAGTAGCCCCATCGGAAAACCGAACCAATAGTTCCTCTCCTTTGAGCTTCAAACTCTATTATTAGATCAGTAGGAGACCGGGAATTTGAAGTTTTTTCCTTCGAACGATTTGAAATCGAGGAGATGGAAAAGCGAAGGTTCCGGCCATCCGGCCATCCGGCATTCATCTGAAGCCCGGCCATGAAGATAGAGGATTATCGCGTTGCAGTCCTGGACTCCTGCCGGTCCCATCCAGACAAACCGGTCAACGCCGGGAACAATCCCTAATTCAGGCTCTACATGGCTTTTAAACCGGGTGGCGATGATTTCTGAAAAACCCTCCGAGAAGTCTTCTTTGGCATCTTCCCATTCCGCCTCGGAACCAAGACCAAGAAGGGGAAGAAGGACGATTCCTGGCATTTCCGCCGGTCCTGAAAAGGGAGGAAACGCCAGGCACCCTGTGTTTAATCCCTCCTTCATCAGAAGGGAAGGGCGAATCGACCCAAGCCAGCTGGAAAATTCCCTGACCGTTACAAACCGGTCGGCGGCGACCATCGTCAGGGAAAAATGCTCCTGAA
>DATNMI010000330.1:0-2135 GCA_035602375.1 Nitrospiria bacterium
TTTGAAAAGCTGTTTTTCCTGACATAATCCCGAACGCCGGTCACCAGGGCTTCATAGATTTCTCCCTCCGGCGAAAGGACATCCGGACGATAAGGTTTGATTTTCTTCTTTCGCCGCCTGACATTCTTTTCGGTAACAACAACCGGTTCAATATTCCAGGAGGAAGCCTCCTTGGGGAAAGCTCCCTTTCGCCTCCGCCGCGGGTCGTGAAGTCTGGACCGGAAAACAGTTTCAACGGCCAGATCGTGAACCAGGAGACTCTCTTTAAATGCCGGACCCTTCAGGAGAATTTCCCCCTCCTGGCTGATAATCAGACTCTGGCCGTCAAAAACCAGTTCGTCCTGCCCGCCGACGGCGTTGATATAGGCGATCATGACATTATTATCAACCGCCCGGGTAGACAGCATTTTCTCACGGACCGCTCCTTTTCCGGCATGATAGGGCGACGCGCTGATGTTGATGATGAGCTCGGAGTTCCCTTCCACCGACTGGATGGTCGTAGGCCCGTATGGGTACCAGATATCCTCGCAGATATTGAGCCCGATCGTCACCCCATTGAAGATAAAAACAGGATATTCCGACCCGGCCCTGAAATACCGCTCCTCGTCAAAGACCCCGTAATTGGGAAGATAGATCTTGTGATAGCGGCCAAAAAGCTTTCCATCATAAATAAAGACCGCGGCGTTGTAGATATCCTCCCTCTTGTCCACAAACCCGGCGATGACGCCGATTCCGGACGACGCCTTTCTGATTTTTTCAAGCGCCTCCAGATTCTCCCCGATAAAGGAATGATTCAGGAGAAGGTCTTCTGGGGGGTACCCGGTTACTGCGAGCTCCGGAAAGACCACGAGATCAGCGCCGAGAAGCCTGGCCTTCCGGATCTCTCCGCAGATTCTGCGGGTATTTTCTTGGATATCGCCTACGGTAGAATTAAATTGAGAAAGAGCCAAACGAAGCGTACGCATCCGATCCCCGCATTCATAATTCCCATAGTGCCTAATGAGGAAGAACCTGTCAAGACATATTTGTAAGGTAATGATTGAAAAACAAAAAGCCCTACAAAAATGTAGGGCTTTTGCCTTCCAAATACAATTCCGAAGCTAAAAAAGCGAATAAAAAACTCTTTATGAAACCTTTAAACCTTGAATCGGTCCACCTCTGTCTTTAAAACAGTTGCCTGGTTGCTCAGCGTCTCCCCTGCAGCTTTCATCTCTTCAACCAATCGGACGTTATTATGGGAGGATTTCTGAATTTCTCCCATAGAAGTCGCGATCACTTGAGATCCCACTTTCTGTTCCTGTACGGCCCGGAGTATCTCGCTGACTTTCTCACTGACGCTCCCCATCGCATCAGAAATCTGCCGGCTCCCTTTCGCCTGTTCCTGTACGGAGCGTTGGACCGACCTGGATGATTCTCTCATAATTCCGGAGGCGGCTAAAATATGATCGCTCCCTTTCTGTTGCTGCTGGACCGCTGAGAGAATTTGTCTGACCATCTCGTTGATTTTTTTGATATCTTCCGATATTTTCGAAACCTTCTGAGACATATCTATGGACGATCTCTCGATCTCTCGCGATTTTCCTGTGGATAGCATAGAACTTTCCAGGATTTTTTTCAACGCTTCGCGGGATTCAATCGACAGATTGATCCCCTCCTCAACACTTGAAAATCCCTTCCCGGCCGCTATAACAGCCGAATCAACCTCTTTCTGAACATTGGAAATCAACTGTCCGACCTCACCCGTAGAACTCGCAGTCTGATCGGCCAGGCTCTTGATTTCATTCGCCACCACAGCAAATCCCTTACCCTGCTCGCCGGCCTGGGCGGCAAGAATGGCCGCGTTTAGCGCAAGCAGATTCGTCTGCTTGGTGACCTGCTCAATCACCGTGATGATCTTTCCGATCTGCTCGGACCGCTCTCCCAGTTTGTTAATCCCCTGAACCGACATCTCCACGCTCTCCCTGATCCGGTTCATCCCTTCCACAGTCCTTTCAATGGCATTCATCCCGTTATTCCGTGCCTCGGAAGAGACCGCCTCGGAAAGCGCCGCCGATTCCTTCGATTTCCCCTCCACCTGCTGGACGGCTGCATTGATCTCTCCGATAAAGGACGATGCCCGGGTCGCCGCTGAAGAG
>DATNMI010000337.1:0-10313 GCA_035602375.1 Nitrospiria bacterium
ATACTTTTTATGAATCCGGGCACCCTGCCTCGCCTCAGTTTCAGAAACTCCCGTCGAAGAGCTGGTTTTTAATGAAATGGCATCTGAAATCTGTTCTCAAAAAACTTAATTGCGCTGACAAGAAAGACGCTTTCAAGGACCCCATGCACCCGCGCTGGATCGGACTCGACCATCTTTCCCGCCAGCTTTACCGGTCAACCCATGAAACGGTGCTTCCGACTCTTTTAAGGAATTATGACCGCTACAGCATGGCGAATGGCGTAGAGATCAGAATGCCTTTCATGGATCACCGCGTGGTGACTTTTGCTTTTTCGATTCCCTGGACATCAAAAATTCGAAATGGATTTTCCAAGGCCATTGTCAGAGACGCTATCGCGCCATACATGCCCCGCGAAATTGCCTATAGAAAGACCAAAATCGGCTTTAATTCCCCCGTGGTTGACTGGATGAAGGGCCCGCTGAAACCATTTTTAATGGACACCATTGAAAGCCGTTCGTTTAAAGAATGCGCCTTGATCAACTTCCATGAAGTTGGAGATTCGGTCAGATTTGTCATGAATAATCCAAAGGCCCGTTTCAGCGATGGGGAGAGAGCATGGACGCTCCTGTCTCTTTATTTTTGGGACCAAGCAGTAATCAAAAATAAAGAAAAGGAACCTGTAATCAATGCCTGATGAAAGATTTTTAACCCCTGTCGTTATGTTGATTTATAACAGGCCTGATTTAACCCGGAAAGTGTTCACAGAAATTTCCCGGGTTACGCCCAAGAAGTTACTGGTGATTGCCGACGGCCCGCACCCGGATAAACCTGGAGACGCGGAGAGCTGTAAGCAGGCTCGCGCCATCTTAAGTTCGATCAATTGGGAATGTGACGTCAAAATAGATTTTTCTGAAAATAATTTGGGCTTGAAAAAAAGAGTCTCCAGCGGTTTGGACTGGGTGTTCAACCAGGTTGAGGAAGCAATCGTGTTAGAAGATGACTGCATGCCGAATCCCAAGTTTTTCAGGTTTTGCGAGGAAATATTGGGGAAATATCGGGACGATGAGCGAGTGTCTCATGTAAGCGGAGATAATTTCCAGTTTGGGAAAAACGCCACACCTTATAGTTATTATTTTTCGAGATATCCCCATGTCTGGGGGTGGGCTACCTGGAAGAGAGCATGGCAAAATTATGATGTCGACATGGCGGAATGGCCCGAGCTTCGGGATAAAAAGTGGCTTCAGGGGTTTCTAGAATCCAGGCGGGCGTCGAATTTCTGGAATAATAACTTTGAGAAGACTTATTCAGGACAGGTGGATACCTGGGCGAATCAGTGGTTGTTTGCCTGCTGGAGAAAAGGCGCACTGTCAATAATACCATGTCAAAATCTTGTTTCTAATATCGGGTTTGGTATTGAAGCGACCCACACCAGGAAGGGGAGCAGATATACGAATATGAAAACGGAGGAAATGAGGTTTCCGTTAACACACCCTCCGGGTGTGGTGAGAGAGAAGATAGCCGACAGATATACGGAAGAGAACATATTTTCAGGGAAACCGATCATCATTCGCGCTATAAGGAAATTACTCAGATTCGTTAATGTTTTTCGTTAAGGATTTAAATGCGTTTTTTAAATTGGGCATACCGGAAATTGAATTATTTCCTATTTATATTGACGGGAAAGAAGCCGTGGATCCGAGGGTATGATTACTATAGGCGAAGTGAAATCGAACGGGTGCTTAAGAGAGGGGGGTTCGATTTAGAAAAACTTCCGGGCGGATATGGTTATCGACTTGATGAGAGGATCATTGAATATCCCTGGCTATTTTCCCGATTACCTTTGGAAGGGGGAAATTTGTTGGACGCCGGATCGGTTCTGAATCACGATTTTATTTTTACCCACAAGGCTTTCTCGGCAAAAAAGATATTTGTATCTACGTTGGCTCCCGAATACCGTTGCCTTTGGCGAAGAGGAATTTCTTATGTCTATGAAGATTTGAGGAAAACCTGTTATAAGAATGAATTGTTTGATTGGGTGGTTTGCCTTTCAACGCTTGAACATGTGGGAATGGACAATACGATGTTATACACCCGGGATCAATCCAAAAGAGAGAACGATCCCGATGCTTACCTGGAGGTATTAAAGGAATTTCGGAGGATTTTAAAACCGGGGGGAACTCTGTTTGTAACTGTTCCTTTTGGGCAATATCACAACCATGGCTGGCTTCAGGTATTTAATCCTGATAAAGTCATGCAGATGAAATCGTCCTTCGCCCCTTCATCGGTAAAAGAATATTACTTCAGATATTTGAGTGATGGATGGCATGCTTCCTCAAGTCGGGAGTCAGAAAACGCGACCTATTTTGACATTCATCAACAGAAAGAATATGACGAAGATTATGCGGCGGCGGCAAGGGCGCTCGTTTGTCTGGAAATGGTAAAATAACTTTAGAGACCGCACTCAAACAAGAAAGTGCCGCACCACAAATTTCTACGATGAGACTATTTTTCACACATGATGTCTTTAGCACTCAAAAAGTAGGGGGTATGTCGCGCTATTTTGTTGAAGTGATCAAGAGAATACGTCGAATGGATAGAGAATCCATCTTTGAAATATGCGGCGGTCTCTTTATTAATCAGCATCTAAAGGGCTTGCCGGTAGAATGGGGCATTAAGGTTCCTTCGGTTAGAAATACCGGAATCTTTCGTAAAAAGGTGAATAACTGGTTTCAGGAAAGATTGATTCGTAGAAAAGCACCTGAAGTAATTCATCAAACATACTATTCTGATTTTCCCTTCAGGAATAATCTGAAGGTGGTGATTACCGTTCCGGATATGATTCATGAACTTTATCCTGAAAGTTTTTCCGATAAGGGAACCACGTCTGTTTTAAAAAAGAGATGCTGTGACAGGGCAGATAAAATCATTGCCGTTTCCAACACCACAAAAAAGGATCTTGTCAGGTCATTTGGAATAGAGCCCCGGAAGGTTCAAGTCATATACCTGGCGAATCCTCTTGAGGGCGTGGCACCCGATTTAAAGAGAAAGCCTCTGGCAATAAATTATATTCTGTATGTCGGAGATCGGCACGGATATAAGAATTTTAAGTTCCTGATTCAGGCTTATGCCCATTCGAAAAAAGTACATGAGCGTTTCCAACTCGTCTGTTTTGGCGGCGGCGTGTTTTCTGTCGGGGAGAAAGCTCAAATCAGTGATTTAGGCATTGATGAAAATGTCATTCAAGTCAGTGGTAATGACGGTCTATTAGCGCTTTACTATCGAAATGCCCGGGCTTTTGTTTATCCCTCGCTCTATGAAGGGTTTGGTTTGCCGGTGCTGGAAGCCATGAGTTATGGGTGCCCGGTGATCTGTTCGACAGGGGGCGCTATCCCTGAAATAGTGGGTAACGCAGGTATCTATTTTGATCCCGAAAGCTCTGAAAGCATTCAGGTGGTTTTGGAAAAGTCGCTTTTTGATGATAGTTTAATAAAAGAGATGGTGGTCCGCGGAAGAAAGAGAGTAAAGGAATTTAGTTGGGAGAAGTGCGCGAGAGAAACATTAGAGGTTTATAAGTCATTAGCTGATTTAGCTGGCCCGAGGAGTGATTAGATGAAAGAGTTAAGCCGAAAGCGGATATTGGTAACCGGAGGGGCGGGCTTCCTGGGTTCTCATTTATGTGAAGTCCTTTTAGGGAAAGGGAACGAAGTAATCTGCGCGGATAATTTTTATACGGGGACAAAACGAAATATTGAGCCGCTTTTAAAGAATCCCGATTTTGAAGTCATTCGGCATGACATTACATTTCCGCTTTATGTCGAAGTGGACGAAATCTACAATCTGGCGTGTCCCGCCTCGCCGATTCACTATCAGTTTGATCCCGTTCAAACCACGAAGACCTCCGTTCATGGCGCCATCAATATGCTGGGCCTGGCGAAACGGATAAAGGCGAGAATATTCCAGGCCTCCACGAGTGAAGTCTATGGCGACCCTGAAGTCCATCCCCAGAAGGAGGAATATTGGGGCCATGTAAACCCGATTGGTCCCCGCTCCTGCTATGATGAGGGTAAGCGGTGCGCGGAGACTCTTTTTTTTGATTATTATCGCCAGCATCGTCTTTCCATCAAAGTCGCCCGGATTTTTAATACCTACGGCCCCCATATGCATCCGAACGATGGCCGCGTTATTTCGAATTTCATAGTACAGGCGCTCAAAAACGAGCCGATTACTATTTACGGAAAGGGGGATCAGACACGTTCTTTCTGTTATGTGAGCGACCTTATCGAAGGGATGATATTATTAATGAATTCCCCGGCTGATTTTACCGGGCCTGTCAACATGGGAAACCCTGAAGAGTTTACAATTCTGGAGCTTGCCAAAAAAGTAATCGGATTAACCCATTCAAAATCAAAGATCGTGTTCAAACCCTTGCCCCAGGACGACCCCAAACAACGTTGTCCCGATAACACCCTGGTCAAAGAGAAATTGGGGTGGAGCCCGAAGGTAGCCTTAGGGGATGGCTTAATCAAAACCATTGCGTATTTTGAAAATCTGTTGCGGCAACCAGGTCCTTGAAACATTTTCTGTATCCGTGAAAGATCAGAATGAATGTAGCACCAACACCTGTCTTAGTCGTCTCATGTGACCGATATGCCGATCTCTGGAGGCCTTTCTTCACAATCTTCTGGAATTATTGGCCGAATTGCCCTTTTCCGGTTTATCTTGGGTCCAATTTTAAGAGCTATGATGACCCACAGGTGAAAACAATTCTCGTCGGCGAAGATGTCCGTTGGGCTGCCGGCGTTATTAAAATGCTCGATCACTTAAAGTCAGATTATCTATTTTTGTTCCTGGAAGATTTTTTCTTAATAGAAAAAGTAGATACGCGCAGAATTTTAAACCTGGTTGAAACAGCGAGACAAAATCAGATCGGGTGTTTGCGAATGGTATCCGGCTCTCATTTATCTTTTCCCCCCACTCATGCCTTAGAACAATACCCCGGCCTTGGTATTATTGCCCCGGGTGATATGAACAGAGTCTCAACCCAGGTCGCGCTTTGGAAAACAGAGACGCTCAGGAAGCTCCTCAATCCTCACTTTAATCCCTGGCAGTTTGAGGAAATCGGAACGATTTTAAGCGAAGGAATGCCTGACCAGTTCTGGGGGACTTATCGCCCGGCGATCTTGTACGATCAATGTGTGGAAAGAGGCAAATGGAGGCCGGAAGGCATAAGTCACTGCCGGAATATGGGCCTTGAAATTGATTTGAGCGCCAGACCGCCAATGTCTGAGGCGGATGTTACACGGGCTCTTTTATCCATGAAAATGGAGAACGAGTTCAATAATCTAAAGCGTTCCACTGTTTTGAGTTTTAAATCAGGAGAGCGGATAAACGGACTCAGGAGCGGAATTCAACTTTTCATTAAAAAACCTTTGTCTCTAAAATTATGGACAATTGTCTTTTTTGGTCTGTTAGGGAAAAAATCAATTAACTGGCTCTTTAGGCAATACGCGAGTTTGAGAATGTCAGGAATTGAAAAACAATCTAAAAGAAGATTAAAAAGTTACCAAATAAAACGTTAGCGATTAATCCTTAGAATAATCTCAAAGGACACATCCGCAAGTCTTTACCAAATGGCGAGCGCAAGAATGTCATGATTTTCTCAATATTATTCGGGTTATAGGAACCCATACTCGGAGAGTTAATTGTTGTTTTTGAAACCTTTCAAAAAATTTATCACTAAGCATTGTCCCGATGTAGCAAGATCATACCTGATTAATCGTATAAAGCGAGAAATGAGAAGGCACCCCTTGGAGCAAACCCCTCTTGGGTTCAAGTTCAGCGGTCATAGGGAAATGCAAAAAGGGACTTTTGAGCCACAAGAGGTAGCTTTGATTAAACAGCATCTGGGAACTGCATCAGTATTTGTGGATGTGGGGGCTAATTTAGGATATTTTGCATGTTTGGCAAGATTTTTGAATAAACATGTAATCGCAATTGAACCTTCGTTGGAAAATTTAGAATATCTTTACAGGAATCTCGATTCAAATGGCTGGAATGATGTTGAAGTGTTCCCATTGGGTCTTTCTTCAAGATCATCTATCGCAAAAATGTACGGGGGCGGCACTAGTGCGTCGCTGTTATCTTCGTGGGGCGGTCAGTCAGATTCATTACAGAGAACGATAGCGCTCACTACGTTGGACACTCTGGTCGGCGAGCGCTTTAACGGCCAAAAACTTATGATAAAAATTGATGTTGAAGGTGTGGAGTATGATGTTTTAAAAGGTGCGTTCAAGACGCTCGCATTGGTCCCGAATCCTGTTTGGCATATCGAGATAGGTTTGACCGAGCATTTTCCGGGAGGAATTAATCCGCACTTTGAAGACATTTTTAACTTATTCTGGGCCCATGGGTATGATGCATGGACAATTGGAACAGATAAGAGGATGGTTAAACCAGATGATATTAGCAGGTGGATAAAAAATCGACAGATAGATTTTGGTGGATATAATTATTTATTTGAGAATACAAAGTCATCTCTCCAATAGAGACTACCCTATTGATGGGTAAAGTCCCAGGGTAATATGAATTCAGTCAACATGAGCATGGATAGAAGTCCTGAAGGTAAAGAAATGATAAGGTGTCCGATTTGCCGGAATTTCGGGTATAAGAATGTGTTTAGTGATTATAACCGGCGTGACCAGATCGTGTATAAAGGAACGTATGTGCAATGCCTTGCCTGTTCTCTTGTTTATTTGCTGGATCCTCCTTCCTGGGAGACGCTTGTACACCTTTACTCGTCGCTTGACGATGCTTTTTCTGCTAACAGCGGTCGCAGTAACCCCCAAAAGCTCATCGAGAAAGTATTATTACCGGTTCCTCTCTGGAGGAAATATCTTAAAAAGATCGGATTTCGCTCTCACTCCTGGCCTTTAGATGTTGTGCCAAAACTAAGTAAGCGAATTCTGGATGTTGGCTGCGGTGACGGGGAGAGACTATTGGAGTTTTCAAGGAGAGGGTATGATGTCTGGGGTGTCGATGTAGGAGTTCAATCGATTGAGTTATGCCGGAAGATTTTGCCCGATGGTCATTTTTTCCAGGGCGAGCTCCCAAAAATCAGGCTGGTACCTGATAGTTTTGACTACATACGGATTGACAATGCCCTTGAGCATATGCCAAACCCTGGGGAAGTGGTTCGGGAAGCCTTTAGGTTATTACGACCCGGTGGAAGGATTATGATTTATGTCCCTAATGGAAGGAGCTTTACCATGAGGGTTCTCAAGGGAGGTTCTATCTCTTCCTGGATGCCTTTTCATCTCCAGTTATTTACCAGGAAGTCCCTGAAAAAACTGTTGGAAGATTGCGGCTTTAAAAAAATAAAAATTTATGGGTATAATCCACCAACATGGATTCCCATGAGCATGGTTCAGATCTTCTATAATATGGAAAATCCTGATCTCACCCGTTATCCGAAATGGATAGCTAAAGTCCTTCTTCCAGTTGGATGGCTTCTTGTATTTCTAGGGCTTCCTGAAGAACTCATGGCAACAGGTGAAAAATAATTCGAGTGAATCAAGAAAAATAGATATGAATGTTCCCGTCAAAATTGAAAGCCGCGGTCAAGAACCGTTGTCAAAAAGGTTAGGTTTTGTTATTGATTTGAGAATTCCTGGCTATATGAGGAACGTCGCTCCAGGAGAGGTGGGTCAATTGGCCTTCGATGAGACCTCGTCAGAGAAATGGTATCAGGAGTTTCTCGACAGGATTCATCATTCAATAGGGAAGCGAAATCTTCCTGTTTACCGTATGGCTGACGGTGAGTTTATCTTTTGTTTTGGCTGGAGACCGGAATTACCGAAAGAAAAAAGTGGTTTGACTGGAAAAATAATTTGGAAAATCAAAGGAAGATTAAACCAGGCTCTAAAGAGCCTGGTTTCTGGAAAGAAGACTGTTTGGGGGGAAAATTATTCAGGGATGAATCAGAACGAATTGATGGCCCATTACATCCGCTGTATGAAAAGCGTCTCGATAGATGGAATGCTCGCGTTGCACTTTGCCCGATCTTCGGGCCGATTTTCGGAAGAGTATTTTGAGCCGATGTGTCAATGGTTTGACGATAACCAGATCAATGTTGATGAAAACAACTATATTTCTTTTTATTTTGTTTACGCCTTGCTCTGCGGGCCGGACTTTTCACCTTTGATTCGCGACAAAAGCTTGCTCATCGTGACCTCCGCGGATGATCTAAAGAAAGAGAAAATCACCCGATATCTTCGATCGCTTGGCGCTAAAGAGATACAATATCTGAAAATCTCTCCGGACAGGGCGATGTTAGACAGGATCAATTTAATGGATCTTAAAGGAACTGTGGATATTGCTTTTGTTGCGGGCGGTATCGGTTCTGTGAATATTCTAGATCAGCTTAAGCCCCTGAATACTGTCTGTATCGATATTGGGATTTGCCTGGAAATCTTCGCGGACCCTTCGAGGCGGAGCAGGGTATTTACCGTCCCTGATGATGTCATTGGATAACGGTTTAGATAAATACAAATCTTCCGTCAGCGTCATTACGGCCTGTCTGAATTGTTGCGCCGGGATTGAAAAGACAATTCAGAGCGTCCTTTCCCAAACCTGCCGGAATATTGAATATATCATAATTGACGGCGGTTCTACAGACGGGACAGTTGAAATCATCAGGAAGTACCAGTCGAAAATTAAAATCTGGATCAGTGAAAAAGATGAGGGAATCAGCGACGCCTTTAATAAAGGAGTTAAAAACGCTAAAGGAGATTTTATTGGTTTTTTAAATGCCGGGGATTATTACCTTCACCCGGAATCCATTACAAGTCTTGTTGAACAATCCGCCGGTGTAGACATTGTCTATGGGGGTATCCGCTACCAGAGAAATTACAAACCTGAGGTGACTCCAAGGAAAATTGAGAATGTGAATGACTGGGTTAAAGGTTCTATTCCCCATCAGGCATCTCTGACATCGAGAAAGGTTTTTGAGAGGATGGGATCTTTTAACGTCAAACGTCAATATTGCATGGATTATGAATTGTTTTATCGGGCCTGGTTGTCAGGGTTTAAATTTATGGTTGTGCCGGCATTGATTACCTCTGTTAATTGCGAGGGGGTTAGTGCACGTCTTTGGAAGGACCAACTGGATGAATTCTTTCTTATTCAAAAGGAATTGGGAGCATCTGCGATTCATAGCGTTTTTCATTATTATAAGCGTTTCATGAAAATGTGGGCCTATCACACGCTTAAACGTTTTCAATTAATTAAATAAGAACATGACTCCAAACAAACTATCGGAGAAAATTAAGGTCCTTCATGTCGTCATTGGTTTGAATATCGGCGGGGTTGAGGTTCTTCTTTCCGATCTTCTTCCGAAATTGAACCGTGAAAAATATGAAATTACAGTTGCCGTGCTTAAGCATTGGGGCGTCATTGCCGATCAACTGGTTTTAGACGGAATTACGGTTGTTCCTTTGCGAGGCAGAGGAAAATGGAGCGTTGGAGTATTCTTCCGGCTCTTTAACCTGATCCGAAGAGGGAAGTTTGATATTGTTCAGAGCCATCTCTATTATGCCAATATTGCATCGGGTCTTGTTGTTTTGTTTTATAAAAGGATTTTTCCCCGCATCAAGTCTGTACGATTCGTCGTCACTGCTCATGAGCTGGGAAAATGGCAGAAGTGGTATCATAATCTCTGGGGAAAGTGTGTTTACAGTTTTGCCGATCAGGTGGTCTGTTGCTCCAGAGCTGTAGAAAAGTCCAAGAAAGAACTGTTTGGGTTCACAGGGGCGCCTCCATGGAACGTTATTTATAACGGAATAAGCGGCGAAAGGTGGGGAAAAATATCAAATGCTAAACCGGAAGGGGTATTAAGAGATATCTGGCCCGGAGCAGGAGTGTATATAATCGGTTCGATGGGACGCATTGATTTAAGAGAAAAGGGGTTCCATTACCTGATTCGAGCTGTGAAGGAGATTCTAAGTCGGTTTAATTGTGTACTCCTGATCGGGGGAGAAGGTCCGGATAGGAAGGTACTTGAAGCGCTGATTCATCATTTAAAATTAACAGAGTCTGTCAAATTAATTCCGGTCGAATGTGCCCCGCAGATGCTTCCTCTGCTCGATCTTTTTGTCTTACCCTCCCTCTATGAGGGCTTTGGTCTGGTTTTATTGGAAGCGATGATGGCTGGAAAGCCGATTGTGGCTTCAAAAGTAGGGGGAATTCCGGAGGTGGTTGTGGAAGGAGAGACTGGCTTGTTGGTTCCTCCTCAAGACACCCGGGCCCTTGTGAAGGCTGTTGTTTATATGAAGGAACA
>DATNMI010000349.1:0-1972 GCA_035602375.1 Nitrospiria bacterium
CTTCTTTTCCACGATGACCCGAAAATTGATCAGGTCAAAAAACCGCTTGTGCTTTCCGACCGCTTTCCGCATCAATAATTCGAATGAGCCTTCAGCCCCTTCAAACTGGTAGCCCTGGTTTTCCAGCTCCTTGAGGGTCACCAGCAATTGATGGGCTTCAGGGCTCTTTTCGGTCAGCCGAATGCCATATTCCTGCGCTTTCTGCATCAGATTGCTCTTTCCGGAATAGTCGGAAACCAGAATCCGCTGGCGGTTCCCTACCAACTGGGGAAGGATATGCTCATAGGTCTCCGCTTTTTTCCTGACCGCATGGACATGGATTCCCCCTTTGTGGGCAAAAGCCGACTCTCCTACAAAAGCGGCCCGCTTGTTATGAGGCATGTTGGCGATCTCGCTGACAAACCGGGAGACATCAAGCAGATGGGTCATCTGGTCATCGGAAATACAGTCTACTTTCATTTTCAGCTTGAGGTTCGGAATCAGGGAGCAGAGATTGGCGTTGCCGCAGCGCTCTCCGAATCCGTTGATGGTCCCCTGGACCTGCCGGGCCCCCAGTTCAACCGCCACAAGCGCGTTGGCAACCGCGGTCTCGGAGTCATTATGGGTATGAATCCCCAGAGGCGTCCGGATTTCCCGGTCGACCGCGCGATAGATCTCCTTGATCTCCCACGGCATCGTTCCCCCGTTGGTATCGCAGAGAATAATACATTCCGCGCCCGATTTTTCAGCCCTTTTAAGGGTCTGGATGGCATATTCCGGATCGGCCTTGTAACCGTCGAAAAAATGCTCCGCGTCGTAGAATACCCGCTTTTTCTTCGAAGCCAGATAAGCGACGGAGTCGCTGATCAATTCCAGATTTTTCTTCAGGGAAATATTGAGCGCATCCTCGACATGAAGGTTCCAGCTTTTCCCAAAAATGGTAATGACAGATGTGCCGGCTTTCACCAGGGCCTGGAGGTTCGGATCCTTTGCGGGACTGTTCGAGGCCTTCCGGGTCGACCCGAATGCCGTGATCACGGCATTCTTCAGAGGGAGCTTCCGGACCTCCTTGAAATATTCGATGTCTTTGGGGTTCGCGCCGGGCCAGCCCCCCTCGATATAGGAAACGCCGAGCTCATCGAGTTTCCCGGTGATCCTGAGCTTATCCTCGACAAGAAATGAAATGTCTTCGGACTGGGCGCCGTCCCTCAATGTCGTATCGTAAATCTCGATTGAACGCAATGCTTCTCCGGTCAGCTTCTGGCTGCCGGCTCCTTTCCGAGCTCAAACGCTTCGTGCAAGGAGCGGACGGCCAGCTCCGTATATTTTGCGTCGATGACGCAGGATATCTTGATTTCGGAAGTGCTGATCATCATGATGTTGATTCCTTCCGTGGCCAGGGTGGCAAACATCTTGGCGGCGATCCCGGAATGGGAGCGCATGCCGACCCCGACAATTGACACTTTAGCGATATTTTCGTTGATCTGAAGATCTCCCGCGCCTATGTCCAATCCAATTTTGGAGACGATCCTCTCAGCCTCCTTCAGGTCAGATCGCGGGACTGTAAAAGAGATGTCGGTCAAGCCGTCCTGGCTGACGTTCTGGATGATCATGTCGACCACGATATTCGCCTGGGCGATCTCTCCGAATATCTTGGACGCGACTCCCGGCTTGTCCGGAACTCCCGGAAGCGTAAGCCTCGACTGATTCTTATCATAGGCGATTCCTGAAACAACCACCTGCTCCATTGCGCGATCCTCCCGGGTAACCCAGGTTCCGCTCTTGTTATTAAAACTCGAAGAGACCAGAACCGGAACATTATATTTCATTGCAAATTCAACCGACCGTGTTTGAAGCACCTTGGCCCCAAGGCTCGCGAACTCCAGCATCTCCTCGTAGGATACCCGGTCGAGCTTCCGGGCGGAAGCGCAAATATTGGGATCGGTGGTATAGACGCCGTCGACATCCGTATAAATAATACAACTGTCGGCCT
>DATNMI010000356.1:0-1521 GCA_035602375.1 Nitrospiria bacterium
TCCGATCTGTCACTCCGCTCCAGTGAAGAGATTCACAGAAATTCGTATTCTCGAAAAAACTCTTCCTCGCCATCCCCATTGCAGCCGGAAAGTTATCCCTGTCGTCAAATATTAGTGAACCTTCATAATCGTTCCTTATACAATCTTTAGCGCTGTCCGGAATCTGCACTTCCTTAATTGCAAATCGGAGTAGAGTGGGATCTTGAGATTTTTCCTTGCGAATTCTTCGCAGGGTCTCGTACTCAAGTATTATCCCATCCGGCTCCTTTCCGGCTCCTATCACTTGATAAGGAATCTCCCACTCTCCGGTAGAATGCGCGTCGAGAAAAATCGGGCAGATTCCTAATCTCTCTTCTGGTTTGGAATTATCTTTCTGAATGCATTTACAAAGCACCTTTGTCTTCCCAATCCTTATTTTGACGGAGAGTATTCTTATCGGATGTCCTACCGGATTTTTGATGGTCAGGTGAGCAAAGGACCTTGTATATCCGGCTCCTGTTACCTTGATTTCTCTTTGCAG
The DNA here is from genome assembly GCA_035602375.1 of Nitrospiria bacterium. Lineage (GTDB taxonomy): Bacteria > Nitrospirota > Nitrospiria > JACQBW01 > JACQBW01 > DATNMI01. The sequence goes on from DATNMI010000356.1 coordinate 521, forward strand.
CGTGAGATTCGCCGATGTTTTCGATAACCACTGGAGTGTTGCTCTTGCGCCCTTAAATAGGTCAGAAAAAGAGGGTATCACCTTGACTATTTCTACGGGAAAAACCGAAAACGCAAGAGCGAGAATGGCCACTTCCCTTGCCCCCAACCCGAAGGTTCGCAAAAGAGGTGAACCTCCAACATTCCCTGTAGTGCGCGACATCCATTGGGTGGTGAAGCGTTCGTCGGTTTCAAAACGTTGTTGTAGTGACGCGAAAGAAACTGTTCGTTTGACAGTCACTCCTGCCAAGCAAGAATCCAAAATATAAAAAATGGGCAGAACGAAAGGTTCGACTCAGTACCAGCGATCAGAAGGCGCAATACGTAAGGTCCTCCCGGAATCTCTCCCAACCAGTGTCCAAAAAAGTTACTTCATGCTTTCCGATGCGGAGCGGGATGTCCTCAATCAAGCCCTGTCAAAATATCGACCTGGTCACTCTGAGCCCATTTTAATCGGAGGGGCAAAGGCACTCAAACCGGCCTTACAACTCATGAATGTCTACCGGTTGCGGATCGATCAGATCAAAGCGGACGCCGTCATCACCTGCTACACCCGGTGGCTGGAGTCCGTCCAGGTGAAGGGAACGGAAAATCAGGAAGTTTACGTCACATTCAGTCCACGATTCGAGCGTATTTGGTCGGAGTCGAAGAAACGATTGCCGGAGCATGTTGCCAAAGAACCGGCGAATATTGGGTTGCGAAGCCAATATTCAATTAGGCTGTACGGTTGGGTCAAAAAGTACGTTGTGGACGGAACGAAGCGCATCTCTTTGGAGGACCTGCGAGAAGTGCTTGGGTTGGCCTCGGTAAAGGATGCGGAAGGAAACATCATCCAAGAAGCGCCGTTGGCGCTTTGGGCCAGTCTTCGCCAGAGGGCACTTGATCCCGCGATCCTGGAGATCACCAAGAAGACGGACCTGAAGATCGCAATCGAGTCGTTGGAGCGATCAAAGCACCGGCGGG
>DATNMI010000362.1:0-5761 GCA_035602375.1 Nitrospiria bacterium
AAAGCGCTCCTGCAACGCTTCTAAAACCAGGCTAAAATCTCCCTGTTCAAGGTACCGGATTCCGCCATGGATGATCTTGGAAGTCCGGCTGGAAGTGCCGCTTCCGAAATCTTCCTGCTCCACGAGGAGGGTTTTCAACCCCCGAAGCGCGGCATCTCTCGCGACTCCCGCTCCGACGCAGCCTCCTCCGATGACCGTCAAATCAAACTCCAGGCCTTCTAAATTATCCAGTCTCTCCATTTGCCGCCTTGTTTATTTTGGGGTATCATCAAAGTGATGAAATCCGAAGAATTAAAAACACTTCAGAACTCGATTCTTGAACAATTATACCTTGATTTTGACATTCATGCCCGTCTGTCAGAAGACCCGATTGAATTTCCATGGCGGTACGATCAACCGGCAGAACGGGAAATTGCCGGATTCCTTTCTGCAACGCTCGCATTTGGAAGAATTAACCTTTTTAAACCGGTCATTGAAAAACTCCTAAACCTTGGAAAGGGAAGTCTTCTTTCCTTTGTGATGGATTTCCAGCCTGCCAGAGACCGGTCGCTCCTTTCAGGAATCTATTACCGCATCTGGACCGAAGACGACCTGGCCGGCCTGATCTACGCGATCAAGACGGTACTGATCCGGTACGGATCTCTGGAGAAGCTCTTCATGAAAAATTACAACCCCGCCCTGCCGGACCTCGAAGACGCGATGATCGCTTTTGCCGCTGCGTTTTATGATTTTAATCCGGGAGATATTTTTCCGTCAGGCAAAATATCCCGAGGATTCCGGTATTTCGTGACCTCTCCCAAAAACCGGAGCGCCTGCAAACGGTTATGCCTTTTTTTACGATGGATGGTCAGAAAGGGGGCCCCGGATTTCGGGCTATGGAAAGGGATTGAGCCGTCGAAACTAATTATACCTCTCGACGTTCATCTCTTCCGGGTTTCCCGCTTTATGAAATTGACCCGCTACAATACCGCAGGATGGAAGAGCGCAAAGGAAATTACCGCAAGGCTCCGGGAGCTGGAGCCGGACGACCCGCTAAAATTTGATTTCCCCCTTTGCCATTTCAGTATCAGCGAACAGTGTCCGGCCGCTCAGCCGTTTCCCAGGAACGGAAACGTCTGCCGGATCTGTTCCATCCGGGGAAAATGCTACTTCCTCCCGGACCCGCGCCATCGAAAACAGATTGCTGCCGTGAAAAAGCCGCCGATGAAAAAAATCAGGAAGGGAAAAACCGGGCAGGAGAAACTGTTAAAGGCTCTTTCTCCCGCCCGAGAATAAGATCCGCGGCAATCCTTCCCACCGCGCCGCTCGCCGTCACCCCATGTCCCCCCAGTCCGGAAACCCAGAAGAAGCCATGCAAACAAGGGTCCCATCCGATGACAAACCTTCCGTCATCGGGCATGGTCCGCAGACAGGCCCATGTTTTCCGGATAGACACATTCTGCAGTCCGGGATACCGTTGAAGTTTATCGTAAAGCCAGAGGGGGGCATCCGGATCGGCGGGAGGAATTCCCGGGACATGTTTTGTTTCATCACAAGCGCTTAACAGGAGCCCTCCTGATTCGGGTCGAAAATAAAACTCACCCGTTAAATTCCAGACATAGGGCCACTCCTGCCTAACCCATGGGAGCAGGTCCGTTGTAAAAAGATGCCGCCGATAGGGGTGCGCCGGAACTGGAGTCGCCCCGGCCATCCTGGCCAGCTCCATGGCCCAGGCCCCGCCTGCGTTGATCACCAGATCAGCCTCGATTGGCCCTGAATCGGTTACGACCCCTGCGATCCTGCCATGCCGGCTCTCAATGCCCACCACCTTTGTCGAAGTCATTATTTTCGCTCCCCCCGCCTGGGCCTGGGAAAGGTATCCCTGCAGAAGCGCGTGAACATCAACAACCCCGTCGGTGGGACACCAGACCGCCCCTTCAAATTCCGTATTCTCCAATGCCGAAACTCTTTGTCTTGCATCGGAGGGTCTGATACTCTCAGTGGAAACCCCCGCCATACTGGCCTTCCCCGCATCGGCCTTTAGTTTTCCCCAGGCGGTCCCGGAACCGAGAAGGAGGGAACCGGTCTGTCTGAATTCAACCGGCAGGGGCCATTCGTCCGGAAGTTTGCGGATAAATTCCGCACCTTCCCGAACGATCGGAGCGAGGGCTTCATCCGGAATGATCTGCCGGATCATCCCCGCGTTCCGCCCCGAGGCATGGACGCCGGGAAAACTCTCCCGCTCTATAATCAGGACATTCCGGACCCCCGACCTGACCAGATGCCAGGCCGTTGAGGCACCCGCGAAACCGGCGCCGATAATGACCACATGGGAATACTTTTTCAATGTCAATTCCTGTGAAAGGCTCTATTTTGAATCGTTATTTCATTATAAAGGGGGGAGAAGACTGGGTCAACAAGACCGCCAATACCAAAACAAGCGCGGCAAAACAGACTTCAAACGCCAGAAAGAGGTAGAGCTGATGAATCAATAAGGAGTTCCCATGGACTGGGCTCTTACGAGCCCTCGGTAAAATATAGAACCGGGCCAATCCCCCCATTGCTAAAACAGAAATCACGAAAATAAATTTGGCAATGAGAATGTTTCCATAATTGGAATCCAGCGCAAGGGCTAGCGAAGGAATTTTTCCCCAGCTGTTCCAGACTTCAAGTGCTCCCGTCACAGCCATGACCAGAACAGAGGCTACCGCCAGGGTTGAAAACCGTTCCAGCACTTCCGTCAAAAGAGGCTTAATTTCAGGCCTGTCCCATGGAATTGCCAGGCGAAAGAAATTGAAAAGAGGAAAGAGGCCTCCGATCCATAGAGAAATCGCGGTCAGATGAATAAAATCAACCAGAACGCGGAATGTCAAATCCCCTTTATCGGCAGGATGACCGATCAAGCTGAACGTGCCTGAGATTAAAATAAGAAGAAATAGCAACCATTGAAAGGGGGGCTGATCTCTCTTGATGCAGGTGCCCCAGAGAATCCCAAATGCGGTCAGAAGGAGAAAACGGTCGACCCAGATTCGGCCCCAGTGGGTCTTCTCGATGACCATGAAAACAAAAGGCAGGATTTCTCCCACCTTTTTACCGGTAATCATGTATGTTTCGTGGTACAAGGCAGCCAGACTCATCAGAGCAAAAAAGACAAGAAAAAGAGTAATCCAGCGGCGGCTGAATGCGGCTATCTTGAACTGAATTCCGTGCACGTCCCCCTCGCCCTTCAGCTTTCTTACGGCGGGATTAAACACAAAAAGACGGAATGCGACCAGGCCGGTCAGCAGAATGAGTGGAATGATCCAGAGTCCCCGGGTAAAGGCCATGGAGAGAAAATGATAATCAAAGCTTGAACCCATGCTCGCTATTTGATGTTCCATCAGGGTTTTCTCTCTTCCTTAACAGTGAAGAGGAATCTTCCTTCGGTAAGATGACCATCTTTGGCCAGCGCCTTCCAGTCCACTTCATATTTACCTGGAGAAAGCGGCGGGACAGAAACCTCCAGAACGGAAGGGTCCCTATCGTCTACTCTTGAATCTTTCAGGCTAATCTCTTTACCAGAGGCATCCATGACATGGACAGTTGAAAAGAAGGGTTCCAATTGTCCGTCGAACCAAATTTTGATCATTCGGGGAGCAACGGTAATTTCCGAACCGACCCTGGGTTCGGAATGATCGGGAAAGACATGGGCCAGGACCTTTCCCGGCCAAAAGAGGAGGAGTCCCAGAAGGACTCCTCCGTAAATTTTCTTCCGTTCTAGTTTCATTGCGCTTGTGTGGGCCCCAAAACCTCTCCGGAGATACTTCGAGTAAAAATCTGAGGCATCCAGTCATCCAGGAAAACATGGAACAGAACCTGCCCTCCTGGTTGACTTCCTGTGGCGCTATTCAAAGGAAGAACGGCCTCCAACCCTATTTCGGTATATTTCCCAATCCAAAGAATTCCAGGATAGGCATAGGCCGTGGGAATGGTTTGGTTCGGACCATTGATATTGCTACTCCAGGTGAATTCCACAATAGGAATCATTCGAGAAAATGGTTTGGTCAAACCGATATCTTTTACAAACGATTGAAGGTACATGGTACTGTACATGAGGGTGAGACCATAATCAGCCCCGGTGCTGTAATCCGAACCATCACTACCATCTGTAATCGGAACGGCAAGATCCGCCGTTCCTGTAATCGCGAAGGGACGAAGATACCTCAGCGAGTCAGGAAGTTCTCCAAATCCATAACCAAAATATATCTCCGGACTGACCGTCGAATAGGGAGCCGCGACCGATTGATTGCCGGTACGGGCGATTTCAACGTTTAAGGCCGATGAGAAAATAAACTCATGAGCCGGGATCTTAATCATCTGATCCATAATCCCGAAGACAATATTCTGAAATCCATTGTTATTTCCCTGGCCCTCGAAATGATCCATGGTATAGGAGGCTTTGATCTGAATTCCAATATCCCGGGTTAAACGCTTTGAAATTCCTGACCAGTATGTCTGAGACTGGGTATGCGAGGGATCCGTCGGGTCCGGATTAGAAATAGTTTGATATCCGAGTAAATCCATTTCGTCAGCGACAAAAGGATCGTCCACAGCGACTGTCGCCGGGAAAAACCGCTGGCCCACGACACCGTGGGCCAGGGTGGAAGAGGGGGATAACGCTGAAACAGACAGAAAAACAGAGAACAAGAGGAGGAAAATAGAAAATAATTTTCTCATGGGGAAATACCTCCAATATAGTCATTAATTCCTGATTTCGAGTAGAGAGAAACTTTTTAGGCCAATCAGAGATTAATGATATAGGGAGGACCGCGGAGCGCGTTTTCCCTCAGCTCCTCTTGGAGGAAAAGAGACGTAAAGGAGTGAAAGGCGTATAATGAAACCTGGAGCGGAAGAATGTCTGGCGTGGAAACAACGGATGAATCAGCGGAAGCACATTGGGAATATTTACAGAAATCCCCGCTGTTATCCGATGAACCCTTCTGATGATGCGAACTCGAAGAGGCGTGAGGCGAATGCTTTGAATGGGTCTCCTGGGGATGCTGATGGAGCGAACAGAGCGGGGCGGAAAAGGAAAGGAAAAAATAGAGGGGCAGTAACCCTGCCACAAGCGGTCCCAGAACAGTTTTCCTATAGTTCACTTTCCAGTACATAGATGAAATCATACAAAAAAAGATGCCCAAAAGTCCAGCCCCATTACGAGGCCCCTTCTTCGGAAAGGGCTTTTAACTGACGATAAAGCTCTTTTTCCTTTTCAGACACATTTTCTGGCACGGTGGCCTGTAGAATTACAAAGAAATCTCCTCTCCCCCCTTCTTTGCGGACCAGACCCTTTCCCTTCAGGCGAAGTTTCTGGCCCCCCTGGCTTCCGGCCGGAATCTTGAGTTTCACTGGCTCATCCAGGGTCGGAATCTGGACGGCGGTTCCGAAAACAAGATCCCAGGGGAAAAACGGCTGAACCAGGGTCACATCGTCCCCTTCCACCTCAAATAACGGGTGAGGCCTGATCCGGATCGTCAAATAAAGGTCTCCCGGATGCGCCCCGTTGCCCCCCTGCCCGGCAAGTCGGATTTTCGACCCCCCGCGGATTCCGGCGGGGATATTGACCTTCAGCTGCTTCCTCTTTCCGCTAAATTCAAATGAAATGGTTTTTGACCCTCCGCGGTGGGCATCTTCAAGCGAAAGTTCGAATTCCGCAGAAACATCAGCGCTTCGGGCCCTCTCCCCGCCTCCGCCTCTCCGGGTTCCCGATCTTGCCGAACCCCCGAAAAGAGACTCAAAGAAT